>LIBV01000024.1 GCA_001438335.1 Pelagibacteraceae bacterium BACL5 MAG-120820-bin39 | reverse complement strand
GTGCCACATGCTCTGGTGAAGGTGGAATGATACCTGATGAAAGAAGATATTCTGAAAAATGGTATTATCAATGTATTCAATCAAGATATGGTTTTAATCCACATCACGCTCAACTGGCTGATGCAATTGAAATATTTATTGGTCAAGGTCAAAAAGTTGGAATGGGCGGACATCTAATGGGGCAAAAAGTTACTGATCAAGTTGCAGAAATGAGATCATTGCCAGCTGGAATTGATCAAAGATCACCAGCTAGACATCCAGATTGGTTAGGACCAGATGATTTAGCTCTAAAGGTTGAAGAGTTAAGACAATTAACAAAAAATAAAGTGCCAATACAATTAAAATTAGGTGCTTCAAAAGTTTATGACGATGTTCGTATGGCAGCAAAATGTGATCCTGACTCTATTTTCTTAGATGGTATGGAAGGTTCAACAGGTGCAGGGCCACACATCGCAGCAGCAAATACTGGTATTCCAGGAATTGCGGCAATTAGAGAAGCAAGAAGAGCCTTAGATGATGTCGGCAAAACTGGAAAAGTCACATTAATTTATGCGGGCGGTATTAGAGATGGTGCTGATATGGCAAAAGCGTTAGCTTTGGGTGCTGATGCGATTGCAATTGGAACAGGGGCGCTAATTGCGTTAAACTGTAATAAAGCGATACCGGAAGCTAACTTTGAAAAAGAAATGGGCGTTAAAGCAGGTGAGTGTTATCACTGTCACACAGGACGATGTCCTGTAGGTGTTGCAACACAAGATCCAAAATTAAGAGCAAGATTAAATCCTGATGATGCAGCATTAAGAGTTTACAATTACTTACATGCAATGACCCTAGAAGCTCAACTTTTAGCAAGAGCGTGTGGTAAAACTAATATTCACTCTTTAGAGCCTGAAGATTTAGCAGCATTAACCACTGAAGCTTCCGCTTTAGCTAAAGTGCCATTAGCTGGAACCAATTATACAGTAGGTGTTGACAACTATCACAAAATATAAGGGAAGAGAGATGAAAAAAGTAAAAGCTAAAAAAGAAAAAAAATTAAAATTAGGCACATTTAAAGAGACGGCTAGAGAAAAAATGATCGGCCAGCATATTGGTTATCGATATGATGTGAACCTATTACCTGACTATAAAAAAATCACTCCATTTCTAAAAAAATATATTGAAGCTATGGGTTGGGACGATCTTAATTGGTTAGAAGACATTCACATGGGTTATGAAGAAGGCAGACCAGCGGTATTTTGTAGAAATGCAAATGGTTGGGTTACAATTCCAAAATCTATTAAACTTCCAAACAATCAACAAGACAGAGACATGATTGCAAGAGAACTTTTAGTTAAATTTCAAATGTCTAAAAAACATCCTCTTGTTGAATTGAAAAAAGCTTATTTAAAATTCTAACAATACAAGCTATAGTTGCTACTTTAAAAAAACCCATTGTAAATCAATGGTTTTTTTTATGCCTTTGTATTTGTATGTCACTTAATTTTTTTATAGAATCTTAACAACTTATATAAGGGAGTAAAAAAAATATGACTGATCAACTAACAGCTTTGACCACCATATTTACAGAATTCTACTACTGGGTAACAGTGGTAATGATGTTTTTAATCCACGTCGGATTCTGTGTATATGAAGTTGGAGCTTCAAGATACAAACACCATCAGCATACACTTATGAAAAATACCATGGTAGTCCCGTTAGTAACGGTTACTTGGTTTTTCTTTGGTTGGTGGATTTATTGGGCATTCCCAACAGGACCTGGAATAGCTCCTTCAATAATGAATGAAAGTTCGGCACTTATTACAGATGAAAGTACCTTTAGTGCTAGATGGTATGTCGCTAACACAGAATTTATGGCTGTGAACTTAGGTGACAGAATATCTGGTGTTTTTTGGGCTGCTTTCTTATTGTTTTCATGGACAGCTGCTTCAATCGTCTCGGGTGCAATCATTGAAAGAATTACAACTTTTGCATTTGGAATTTTAGCAATTGCAATTGGATCTGTATTTTGGACAATTGATGCTGCTTGGGGATGGCACTTTGATGGATGGATGCTTAAAATTTTAGGATATCATGACGCTTATGCATCAGGAGTAATTCACGCAATTGCGGGTGGATTTGCTTTAGGTGTTCTAGTAGTTTTAGGACCTAGAATTGGTAAGTTTTCATCTAGTGGTGAACCAAGAAATATTGGACCAAGAAATCCTTGGCTAGTAACTGTTGGATTATTTTTAATCTATACTGGTTTCTGGGGATTTTATGCGGCATGTAATGTTCCAATATTTGATCTTGGACCTGAATATGGAATGGAAGGTGTAACTTATTGGACGGCTACAAACATTTATTTAACCCCTACTACACTTAGTGGTATTACTTTTAACTTCTTGATGTCATTATCAGGAGGCTTATTAGCCGGATACTGGATTGCTAAAGGTGATCCATTCTGGACTTACTCAAGTGGACTAGCAGGTATCATATGTGCTTCAGCTGGAAATGATTTATATCATCCAATTCAAGCAATGATCATTGGTATGATCGGTGTTGTTATTTCATACAAACTACATTACTGGGTTGAACGTAAGTTCAAAATTGATGATGCGGTTGGTGCAGTAGCGGTACATGGTTATGCTGGGGTTGTTGGACTAATAATTTGTGGATTTGTTCTAAATGGTTATCCTTCATCTGGTTACAGTGTGGGCGCTATGTGGGATGGATCAACATATGCATCTATCAATCCGTTAGGGCAATTCTTAGGAGCAATCATAATGTTTGGTGTTCTTGGAATGCTACCAGGCTATATCATAGCTAAAGTGCTTCACGGTATGGGTAAATTAAGAATCCCACGTGAAGTAGAGTTAGCTGGATTAGACTATGAAATGATGGAGGCTGACAAAGAAGCAGAAAAAGCAGTTTCCACAGCAACTAGGTAAAGGAGATATATGGCTACAGTAACAAACTGGATAGATCATTTAAGTGCAGAAGAGGTTGTCGGAGCAATTTATCCGGGAGCTGGTTCGAGTGAAACTTTACTGGTTATAGTAGGTATAGTTTTATGGATCGGATGGCACATTCTAACTAACAAGCAAGAAAGTGAAAAACTGGAAAGCATGGCTAGAAAGAAACGTGGCGCTAATGATTATAAAAACAATCTTACAGATTGGTAATTAAAATTAAAATTTGGGCGCCACAACTTAAAGTGGCGCCCTTTTTTTATATAAAATTCATACAAATGTCAGAGAACGATAACGAAAATTTAAGACCCTCTAAAATGAGAGGAGTAGCATTTCCAAAAGCTAAATATGGAGTGATAGCTGCTATCATCATTATTGTAATTGTTAATATTCTTTATTATAAGGATGCACTATTAACTCTAATTAAATAAACTTATGTGCGGAATTGTTGGGATTTATCTTAAGACAAAAAAATACGAAAAACAGTTAGGTAAATTTTTATCAGGTATGCTTGACGGGATGGCAACCCGTGGACCAGATAGTGCGGGATTTGCAATCTATTCAAAAGAAAATAAAAATTTTTATAAATATTCTATCTGTTTAAATAAAATGTCTTTAAGCGATTTTAAAAAAAAAATTTCAAAACTATTTAAAAAGTCAAAACTAAAAGATTACTCAGATCATGTTGTTCTTGAGGTAAAAGAAAAACCAAAGATGGTAATTAGTGTTCTAGAAAATGAAATTAAAGAAGTTTCATTAGTAGGCTATGGAAAAAGTATTAATATTTTTAAGCAAACTGGTAATCCAAAAGATGTGGTTAAAAAATTTAAACTAGCATCTTTCTCAGGTACACACGGCATTGGACATACTAGAATGGCTACCGAAAGTGCGATTACAACACAAGGCTCACACCCCTACTCAACTGCTGAAGATGAATGTTTAGTCCACAATGGGTCATTATCTAATCATAACAATGTGAGACGATCTCTAATCAAAGATGGTCAAAAATTTAATTCGGAAAATGATACTGAAGTTGCTGCAGGATATATCTCAAATGAAATATCTAAAGGTAAAAACTTAGAAAAAACTTTAAAACAAAGTTTAAAAGATTTAGATGGTTTTTATACCTTTATTGCTGGCACAAAAAATGGCTTTGCTCTTTTACGAGATGAAATTGCATGTAAACCTGCAGTAGTTGCTGAAACAAAAGATTATGTTGCAGTTGCTTCTGAGTTTCAAGCGATGGCACATTTACCAAATGTAAATAGTGCCAAAATCTTTGAGCCTAAACCTGGTATTGTCTACCACTGGTAATCCATGAATTTTGATTTAAATAAAAAAAAACTGAGAGAAGTAAATAATTATCTTCAGAATATTGATAGAAAAGATAATAAAAGAAAATTTGAAATTTTAAATCCTCAAGGACAACATGCTATTTGTGCAGGATTAAAAGATGATATTGATGTGACTATTAAAGGTCATACTGGATATTATTGTGCTGGGATGAACCAAAAAGCAAACATTACTGTTCATGGAAATGTAGGAACTGGTGTAGCAGAAAATATGATGTCCGGAAAAGTAATAGTAAAAGGGAATGCCTCTCAATCAGCAGGTGCAACAGGACATGGAGGAACTTTAATAATTGAGGGTGATGCCAGCTCAAGATGTGGCATTTCTATGAAAGGCATTAACATTGTTGTTAAGGGTTCGGTTGGTCATATGTCAGCATTTATGGCTCAAAAAGGTAACCTAATTGTATTGGGTGATGCAGAATCTGATCTTGGTGACTCTATTTATGAAGCTAAGATTTTTGTTAAAGGTAAAGTAAAAAGTTTAGGTGCTGATTGTGTTGAAAAAAAAATGGATAAAAAAAATATAGATGAATTAAATAAAATTTTTAAAGTGTTAAATATATCTGAGGATGCTAAAAATTTTAAAAGATATGGTTCAGCTAGAAATTTATATAATTTTAAAATTGATAATGTAAGCTCGTATTAAATATGAAAAAAGATCTAAAAGAATTTAAAACTTTTCCATCAGCAACCATTAAAGAAATTCAAAGAGCTGCTCGAGAAGGTATTTATCAAATAAGAGGTTTGGGAGCTAAAAGAAAAGTTCCAGATTTTGATGATCTTGTTTTTTTAGGAGCTTCAATGTCAAGATACCCTTTAGAAGGTTATAGAGAAAAATGTAACACATCTGTGATCTTGGGAGATCGATTTGCCAAAAAACCTTTACACTTAGATATACCAATAACAATTGCTGGAATGAGTTTTGGTGCTTTAGGTGCAAATGCTAAAGAAGCATTGGGAAGAGGAGCTTCAGCAATGGGAACTTCGACCACTACAGGTGATGGTGGTATGACCAAAGAAGAAAGAGGATCTTCCAAATATTTAGTTTATCAACTTTTGCCATCAAGATATGGAATGAATCCTGATGATTTAAGAAAAGCAGATGCAATTGAAGTTGTTGTTGGTCAAGGTGCTAAACCAGGTGGTGGTGGAATGTTGCTTGGTCAAAAAATAAATAAAAGAGTTGCAGCTATGCGAACATTACCTGAAGGAATTGACCAAAGAAGTGCTTGTAGACATCCTGATTGGACTGGTCCAGATGATTTAGAAATAAAAATACAAGAACTAAGAGAAATTACTAATTGGGAAAAACCAATTTATGTTAAAGTTGGTGCTGCAAGACCTTATTACGATACAACGTTAGCAGTTAAAGCTGGAGCAGATGTGGTTGTTTTAGATGGAATGCAAGGTGGAACAGCTGCAACCCAAGATGTTTTTATTGAACATGTGGGTATTCCAACTTTAGGTGCACTCAGAGAAGCTGTGGATGCTTTAAAAGAATTAAATATGCATAGAAAAGTTCAATTAATAATTTCTGGAGGTATTAGAAGTGGTGCAGATGTTGCAAAAGCAATAGCAATGGGTGCAGATGCGGTATCCATAGGATCAGCAGCGATGATGGCTTTAAATTGTAATGCAGAACTTTATATAGATGACTATAAAAAACTGGGAACTGAACCTGGATATTGTCATCATTGTCATACTGGAAAATGTCCTGTTGGAGTAGCAACACAAGATCCAAAACTTGAGGAAAGACTAAATCCAATTGAAGCAGGAAAAAGAATTAAAAATTATCTGACAACTTTAACCTTAGAGTTACAAACATTGGCTAGAGCAAATGGAAAATCAGATGTTAGAAATTTAGAACCAGAAGATTTGGCAGCATTAACTGTTGAAGCGGCAGCTATGGCTAGAGTGCCTTTGGCAGGAACTGATTGGATCCCTGGACTAAAAAAATAATTGATAATTAATATTATAACAAGTAGGATAAATTATGCCAAAAAACCTATCTCAAATAGCCAAACAAAAAAAAATAAAATATTTTTTAATTAGTTTTGTCGATTTATTTGGTATCCTAAGATCTAAACTTGTTCCAGCTCAAGCCATTGGAGAAATGCAAAAAAATGGTGCTGGCTTTGCTGGGTTTGCAACATGGTTAGATATGACACCTGCAGATAGTGATATGTTTGCAATTCCTGATCCCGATAGTTTAATTCAACTACCATGGAATAAAGAAATTGGTTGGCTTGCATCTGATTTATATATGGATGGTAAACCTGTAGATGCTTCACCAAGAGTTATGCTTAAAGCTCAAATAAAAAAATTAGCAAAAAAAAATTTACAAATGAAATCTGGTGTGGAGTGTGAATATTTTTTAATATCTGAGGATGGTAATTCAATAGCTGATAAAAAAGATATCCAGCCAAAACCTTGCTATGATCAATCAGCTTTGATGAGACGATACGATCTGATTAAAGAAATTTGTGATAGCATGATTGAACTAGGTTGGAAACCATACCAAAATGATCATGAAGATGCGAATGGACAATTTGAAATGAATTGGGATTACACAGACTCCTTAATTACAGCAGATAGGCATGTATTTTTTAAATTTATGGTTAAAAATTTGGCTGAAAAATATGGCTTAAGAGCAACCTTCATGCCAAAGCCATTTACTAATTTAACTGGAAATGGTTGCCATTCACATATTTCGGTTTGGAAAGGCAAAACGAACGTATTTTTAGATAAAAAAGATAACTTAGGGCTAAGTAAAACTGCTTATAATTTTTTAGGTGGAATAATGAAAAATGCACAAGCCTTATCGGCTTTTTTTAATCCTACAGTTAATAGTTATAGAAGAATCAATGCTCCACCAACTAAATCAGGTGCTACTTGGTCTCCAAGTAGTGTTTCCTATACGGGAAATAATAGAACTCATATGATAAGAGTGCCCGATCAAGGTAGATTTGAATTAAGATTAATGGATGGCGCAGCAAATCCATATTTATTGCAAGCTGGTGTTCTCGCAGCAGGATTAGAGGGAATGGATAAAAAAATAAATCCTGGAAAACCTTTACACTGCAATATGTATACGGATTATAAGAAATATAAAAATCTACCTAAATTGCCTAATGATTTACCTCAAGCATTAAGCTTATTACAAAAAAATAAATCTTTAAGTGATGCTTTCGGAAAATCTGTAATAAATAGCTACATCAAGCTTAAAACCTCTGAACTTAGAGAATTTAAAAGAAAAAATAACTTTAATAAGAAAAAACCAATTACTGCTTGGGAACAAATTAATACTCTAGATTGTTAATTAATGACAACAGTTTTAGAGAACGAAATATTTAAAATTTCGGAATTAGTTAAAAATCAAAACTTTAATTTTAATAAAGCGCAAATTTTAAATCACTTACCAGAAAAATATATTGAGGAAGCTATTGACTCGATTGAGTCCTGGGAAACTTATAAACCGACCCCTCTACATAATCTTAATAAGTTAAATGAAGTTCTAAAATTAAATAATATTTTTTATAAAGATGAGGGTTATCGATTTGATTTAAAATCCTTTAAAGCTCTGGGTGGTGCTTTTGCTGTAAACAAAGTTGTCAAAGATAAAAAAGCTAAAACTGTAGCAACAGCAACAGCAGGCAATCATGGAAGATCCGTAGCCTGGGGAGCAAAAAGATTAGGTGTAAATTGTAAAATATTTATTAGTGAATTTGTATCCGAGTCTAGAGCTGATGCTATGCGAAAGCTAGATGCTGACGTCATTCGTGTTAAAGGAAACTATGATTCCTCTTTAAAAGAATGCATCAAACAATCTACAGAAAATAATTGGGAAATTGTTCAAGATGTTTCTTGGGATGGATATAAAGAAGTACCTAAATATATTATGGCTGGTTATTCAATTATGATTAAAGAAATAATTGATGATTTAAAAAATAATTCTATCACGCATGTATTTTTACAAGCTGGTGTTGGTGGCATGGCTGCTGCGGCTATTGCTGGATTTGCAAAATTTTATGAAACCACTCCTAAATTTATTATTGTTGAACCTGAAGATGCAAATTGTGTTTTAAAAAGTATTAAACAAGGTCAGCCTACTAGTGTAGATATAGTAAAAGAGTCAATTATGGGAGGCATGTCATGTGGAGATGTTTCAACAGTTGCTTGGGAAATATTAAAAAATGCCTCTAATTATTGTTTGACCATATCTGATAGAGCTATTCCGTCGACTGTTGCTTTATTATCTGAAAAGAAGCTATCCAATGAAAAAATAATCTCTGGGGAATGTGGTGTGCCAGGAGTTATTTCTTTAATTGGTGTCTGTCAAAACCAAAATTTTAAGGAAGCATTGGATTTAAATTCAAAATCAAATGTACTTTTAATTGGTTGTGAGGGTTTAACTGACCAAATATTATATAACAAGTTACTGAATGAAGGGTTAGAACAAATCCAATAATGTCATCTAAAGCCATAGTCTGGATCAGAGAAGATTTTAGAATTCATCACAATCAAGCGCTGTCTTATGCAGCACAAAATCATGATCAAGTTACAGCACTTTATATATATAACCCAAAAAACTTTATAGGTAAAAGAGAAGCTCAACAATGGTGGCTATCAAAATCACTTCAGAGTTTTGATGATGATCTGTCTAAACTTAATATTAATTTGGAAATTCAAAGTGGTAATGAAATTGATGTTTTATCAAATATTAAGAAATCAGATGATCTTACCATTTATTGGAATAAGGTTTATGAGCCTGATGTTATCGCCATGGGCAAAAAAATTAGGGATAATTTCATCAAAAACGAAATAAATTTCAAATATTTTAAAGGTAATACTTTAAATGAATTTCAGGATGTTAAAAAAAATGATGGAACTCCTTTTAAAGTATTTACACCTTTCTGGAGAACGGCAGAACAAATCTATTTAAACTCAGTCCCAACCAAAATTTCTAAAATTCAAAAAAAAGATAAAAAATTTACATACTTTAAAAAGAATATAAGTCCAACAGACATATTGCCTAAAAAAAAATGGTATAAAAAATTTGAAAAATATTGGGAAGTATCTGAGTCTATTTCTCATAATTATTTAAAAAATTTAATTAATGAAAAAATCAAAGATTATGGAACAAATCGAGATATTCCTTCGGTACAAGGAACTTCAAAACTTTCACCTTATATCAAACATGGTCAAATTCATGTCGAAACTATATGGAACAAATGTCGAGAGATAAAACCTATCAATATTGGAACAAGAAAATATATTAATGAACTGGGATGGCGAGAATTTTCACATAGTTTAATAAATTATTTTCCTGAAATCTTAAAAGGAAATCTAAGAAAAGAGTTTGATCGATTTCCTTGGGTTAAAAATGATAAATTTTTAAAAGCCTGGAAAACAGGAATGACTGGATATCCTATTGTCGATGCTGGAATGAGAGAACTTTTTGAAACTGGCTGGATGCATAATAGAGTTCGAATGGTTGTTGGATCTTTTTTAGTTAAACATTTACGAATAAATTGGCAAGAAGGAGAAAAATATTTTAGAAATTGTCTGCTTGATTTTAATGAAGCAAATAATGTTGCGCAATGGCAATGGGTAGCAGGATGTGGAGCAGATGCGGCACCCTATTTTAGAATATTTAATCCTATTCTTCAGGGAGAAAAATTTGATAAAGAAGGTTTATATGTAAAAAAATGGGTTCCTGAATTAAGTAAAGTGCCAAATAAATTTATTCATAAACCATGGGAAATGGAATTAAAATACCAGCAAGCAATAAAAACCATAATTGGAAAAGACTATCCAGCCCCAATCGTTGTTCACGAACAAGCTAGAGTTGCTGCTCTTGAGGCTTTTAAAACTCTCAAAAAAAAATAAATTATTCTCCTATAAAGTGATGAATAATTTTTCTGTTTTGATTTTCTAATCTGTGCTCAAATAAATAAATACCCTGCCAAGTACCCAATAAAAGCTCACTATTTTTAACACTTAATGTTATTTGATTATTTGTAAGAGCTGACTTGATATGAGCAGGCATATCATCTTTACCTTCAGTAGTATGAATGTACAAATTATTATCCATTGGAACCAGCTTATCAAAATAATTTATTAGATCAGTTTTTACATCTGGATCAGCATTTTCTTGAATGATTAATGATGCACTAGTGTGCTGGATACTTAAATTTAAAATTCCATTATTAAATTGATTCTTATTAATCCACTCTATGGTTTGATCAGTAAATTCATATAATTGCTGTCCATTAGTATTAATAATTAAATTAAAAAATTCTTGTTTCATTTTGATTGAAAGCTTAAAGATGTTAGTTCATGTAATCGACTAATTGTTCTTTTGAATGTATTAGAAATATCCAGTGAAGAACCAAGTTTATCTAAAGATTTTTCTGAAGTAATCATAAGTGGAATTTTTTTTTCATACAAAATATCAATTAAAGTAATAAATCTTTGTTGTTGATTTGAATTTGTATAATTAAAATTAGGTAAATTTTCTAAGAATATAAAAGAACAATTATTTGCAATCTTTATATAATCTTCGGAGCCTATATTGCGATTGCAAAGTTCATCAAAATTAAATTTCGCTATGCCATTAAAAAAATTATCAATGACTAAATTTCGACCTTTAATTTCTAATATCTTATTTTCTTTATTTATATTTTTTGTAAGCGTTCTAAAAAATTTATTAAATATAAAATTAGTTTTTTCATTTATTGGAGCTAGAAATCTTTCCAAACCATTATTTGCATTTGTTCGATAATCTTCATCTATTAGCAATTCTTTTTCATAACTGTAGTCTTGTAAAATTTTTATAAAAGGTAAAAATTGTTCTCTTTGCAGCCCATCTTTGTAAAGATCTTTTATTCTTATATTTGATGAAAATAAAACTAAAATCTTTTCTTCGAATATTTTTTTAAACAATTTTCCAAGAATCATCGCATCTACTATGTTGGTAACCTGAAATTCATCAAAATATAAAATTTTAGTTTTTTTAGTTAAATCTTTAACAAATTTTTCAATGCCATTTTCTTTATCTTTTATTTGAAAAATAAAATCATGAAAACCAATCATAAATTCATTGAAATGTAGTCTTAATTTTTTTTCTTCAATTTGATTAAAAAAAAAGTTTAGTAACATTGTTTTACCTACACCCACATCCCCAACTAGATAAAAACCAATTTTTTTTGTATTGTTGAATAATTTGCTGAAAAATTTAGAAGAATAATTTTCATTATAAAATTTTTCTAAATTATCAATAATTTCTAATTGATTTTTATTAATTTCAAATTTATTTATTTTGCAGTGTTCTAAAAAAAGCTTATTTAATTTCATTGATCTTTAAATTTAATTCCATACTCAGATCTTGGACCTTTTCTAAAGCCAAAGGGACCAGGTATAAAAATAGTCATTGGTTTTGTACCTTCTTTTAGATCTACTCTGTGATATGCATTTGCAGATCTAAATCCAATATAGCCTGGAGGTCTCCAAAACTTACCATTTTTCGTAGTTTCCCAGTACCCACCTCTTAATATGATAGTTATATAAGGGCACATATGGTTATGAACACCTTCTCCATGATCATCGGCAAGCATTTCATGAATTAATATATTAAATGGAAACCATTTAGGACGATGTCTAAACAAAACGTAATATCTATTCATCCAAGG
>LIBV01000023.1 GCA_001438335.1 Pelagibacteraceae bacterium BACL5 MAG-120820-bin39 | reverse complement strand
CCAGCTAATGATTTCGTTTTATCATTAAAAGCCTTACAAAATTCCATAATGTTAACACCACGTTGACCAAGTGCTGGTCCAACTGGTGGAGCTGGATTAGCTTGACCACCATTTATTTGTAATTTTATAAATCCACTAATTTCTTTTTTTGCTGCCATTAACTTACTTTCTCAACTTGGTTATATTCTAAATCTACTGGTGTTGGACGTCCAAATATAGAAACTGAAACCTTAAGTCTAGACTTTTCTTCATCTATATCTTCAACCATTCCACTGAATGATGCAAAAGGCCCATCAACCACCTGTACTTTTTCACCAATGCTGTACTCTATACCAGATTTTGGCTGGGCTACACCATCTTTTATTTGACCTAAAATTTTTTCTATTTCTTTATCAGATACTGGAACAGGTATGCCTTTAGTTCCTAAAAAACCACTTACTCTCTTTATATTCTTAATCATGTGATAAATATTATTATCCATCTCACTCTTTATTAATACGTATCCTGGAAAATATTTCTTTTTTCTTTGAATTCTTTTTCCCCTTTTAACTTCAGTTACATCATGAGTTGGTACAACTATTTCTTCAAATTTATCAGAAATCTTAGCTTTTTCTGCTTCTTCTTTAATTAATCCAGCTACTTTGTTTTCAAAACTTGAGTGTGACTGAACTATGTACCAATTTTTCATTTATATACTCACCTTAAGTAGCAATTCTAAAAAAAACTTTAAAACTTGATCAAGAAGTAAAAAAAACAAAGACATAACTACAGCCATTGCAAATACCATTAAGGCGCCTTGTAATGTCTCTTTACCAGTTGGCCAAGAAACTTTAAAAGCCTCTTGTTTAACTTCCTGTATAAATTTAATCGGGTTTTTCATAGTTTTTGTTAACTCTAATTGGCAGGAGCGGAGGGACTCGAACCCTCAGCCTCCGGTTTTGGAGACCGGCGCTCTACCAATTGAGCTACACTCCTATATAGAGTTTACTCTATAATTTTAGTTACTACTCCAGCTCCTACAGTTCTACCACCTTCTCTAATTGCGAAGTTTAATTTTTCTGACATCGCGATTGGAGTGATTAGTTTAACTATAAATTTAGCATCATCACCAGGCATAACCATTTCTGTACCTGCTGGTAACTCCACTTCACCTGTAACGTCTGTTGTTCTAAAATAAAACTGAGGTCTGTACTTAGTAAAGAATGGTGTATGTCTTCCACCTTCTTCTTTTTTAAGAACATACGCTTGAGCTTCAAATTTAGTATGTGGTGTTACTGAACCAGGCTTACAAAGAACTTGACCTCTTTCAACGTCTGTTCTTTCAATACCTCTTAAAAGTACACCAATGTTATCACCAGCTTCGCCTGAGTCTAAAAGTTTTCTAAACATTTCAACACCAGTACAAACTGATTTTTTTGTATCTCTAATTCCCACGATTTCAATTTCTTCACCAGTTTTAACAACACCAGACTCTACTCTTCCAGTTACAACTGTTCCTCTTCCAGAAATTGAAAATACATCTTCAACTGGCATCAAGAAATCTTTATCTTTTGGTCTGTCAGGTTGTGGGATGAATTCATCAACACTCTTCATTAATTCAATAATTGAATTTTTTCCAATTTCATCATCTCTACCCTCTATGGCTGCTAATGCAGAACCTTTAGTGATAGGAGTTTTGTCTCCTGGAAATTTGTATGAAGTTAATAATTCTCTAATTTCTTCCTCAACAAGCTCGATCATTTCTTTATCATCTACTTGATCTACTTTATTTAAGTAAACAACAATCGCAGGTACACCTACTTGTCTTGCTAAAAGAATGTGTTCTCTAGTTTGTGGCATAGGACCATCAGCTGCGTTAACAACTAAGATAGCTCCATCCATTTGAGCTGCACCAGTAATCATGTTTTTTACATAGTCAGCGTGACCTGGACAGTCTACGTGAGCATAATGTCTATTTGCAGTTTCATACTCAACGTGAGCAGTTGAAATTGTAATTCCTCTTTCTCTTTCTTCAGGAGCTTTGTCGATTTGATCATAAGCTGTATATGTTGCTCCGCCTGATTCTGCTAAAACTTTTGTGATTGCAGCTGTTAAAGTTGTTTTACCATGATCGACATGACCAATAGTACCGATGTTACAATGCGGTTTGTTTCTTACAAATTTTTCTTTTGACATTACTTTTTTTCCCTCAGTTTTTATTTTTATTAATAATTTTAATTTTCTTGGAGCGGGTAAAGGGAATCGAACCCTTACATCCAGCTTGGAAGGCTAGCGTTCTACCATTGAACTACACCCGCACAACCCCAAGAGTAACACTCCATATCACCTAAAGTTTTATTGAATGGTGGAGGGGGAAAGATTCGAACTTTCGAAGACCGAAGTCAACGGGTTTACAGCCCGCCCCATTTGACCGCTCTGGAACCCCTCCTATTTGGGGAAGTGTCCCCTGCTCAATAAAGCTTCAAACAACATGCGTTTTATATATTTTATTTACTCAATTGCAACACGAGATTTAATAAGAAAATATCCAAAAAAACGTGTAAAACTTAGAAAATTTTATGAATAAATCATCTTTTTTTATAGTCGGTCAACATGCGGTGATAGAGGCCTTAAAAAATCCTAATCGAAAGGTTTTGAGAGTATTTTTAACTGAAGAAAGTAAAAAAAATATTCATCGTAAAAGTCCAAAAAAAAATCTACTTGAAGACGTTAAAGTTTATTACAAAACTAAAAAAGAATTAGATAAATACACTACAAAAGAAAATTTACTACATCAAGGTTGTGTAGCTGAAGTGGAGCATCTTGAAAAACCTATTTTAAAAGAATTTATTAAAGGAAAAAATAATTTAACACTTGCTTGTTTAGATGAAGTGACTGATCCAAGAAATATTGGATCATTAATTCGAAGTGCAGCCTCATTTAATATCGATGGAATAATAGTTAAAGATAGACATTTTCCAGATGAAAGTAAGTTAATGTACAAAGCTGCAAGTGGAAGCATGGAGCACATAAATATATTTGAAGTTTCTAATATTAATTCAACTTTAAAAAACTTGAGAGAAAAAAACTTTTGGGTTTATGGGTTTGATAGCGAAGGTAAAAAATCATTTACTGAAGTTGAATGGAAAGGTAATAATGTTCTTTTATTTGGTTCGGAAGGATTTGGCATGAGAGAACACACATCTAAATATACCGATTTTCTTGTAAGAATAGATATCAGCGCTAAGATTGAAAGTTTAAACATCTCTAATAGCGCTGCTATAGTTTTTCATCATATTAGTTATATTAAAAAAAAGAGTTGATTAATTTCAAAATAATTAATACTTATTGCGCATGCCCTTGTAGCTCAGCTGGTAGAGCAATTGATTTGTAATCAATAGGTCCGCGGTTCGAATCCGTGCGGGGGCACCATTACTAAATATTGTTTACAACTCTTACTTCAGAATTAAGTTTGTCTCGCCAAGCTACCAAACACAAACATTTTTCGTTTATTGTTGTTAGAGAATGGGGCTGAAAACTTTTGTGAAATCTACTTCTTGTTTTATATAAAACTTCAGATCTATCACCTTTACTTTCAAACTTTGCATTACCTGAAATTACAAAATATAACTCTTCAGCTTCATGATTGTGCCAAGTGTAATAAGTTTCTTTATCAAAAAAAATTACATACAAGCTCATTTCGCTAGTTAAAAAATGTCCTGTTGGTCCAAATAGCTCAAAATAAGCAAATTTATCTAAAAAGTTTTTACCAATATCTTTTTCTTCATATGTTTGCCTCCAATTTGCATAGGGAGAAACTTGTTTAATTAATTTATGAATTGATTTTATTGAACTATCATTTTCTTCCCAACTTTCTAAAATTTTTACAGACTCTATTTTGTTATTTGGAATGCTATTGTATTTAAGGTTTCTAGGTAATTTTACAAACTCATTTAAGTTTTTATGACTAGACCATAATAGAAAAATCTCTTTTTTTAAATTATCAAATAATTGATCTTTATTTGTCATTGATAAATATAGTTTAATTTAAATATTAATTTAATTTTAAACTATTTGCACAAAATTCTGATGCAAAATTATAAGCTTTTAGTTGAGTGTCCTCATTTTGTTTAGACAATTCATCCATATCTTCATCGCTAAATTTGTCACTTAAAGTTTTTACGGTACATGAACAATATTCATTAGCCTTTTCAGCTCCAAGATACTGTTTAGAAGTGGGGTAACAACCTCTATATAACCTTTTTTCATAATCCTCAGACATTGAAAAAAGATTATTTAAAAATAAAAAATTTATAACTATTGCTAATAAAAAATATTTCAAAGTTCTATGAAGTTTCTTTTCTTAATTGTTCTATTTTAATTTTTTTTTGTAAACTTCTATTTTTGTCATAAAGAAGATTAAATTTTATTTTATTATTAATCCTTATTAAAATAGTTTTAGCATTTCTTACCTCTAAATTATCTGCAACAGCACTTATTGGTCTTTTAGAAGGATTTAAATTATTTATTACTATTTTTAATTTATCACTTACAATTTTACCTTTCCATCTTCTTGGTCTAAATGGACTAATAGGGGCGATAGATAATTTGCTAGAGTTAAGACTTAATATTGGTCCATGTACCGAGAGATTATAAGCAGTGCTACCCGCAGGTGTTGATACTAAAACACCATCTGAAACAAGTTTTTTTATTATTGTCTTTGAGCCATGTTTTATTGATAAAGTTGCAGCTTGTCTGCTTTGTCTTAAAATAGAAACTTCATTAATAGCTAAAGATTTTTTAATCTGATTAAGTTTATTTTTTACAATCATTTCTAATGGTGAAATTATAATTAAGTTTGGCTTAGATAAGCTTTTAATAATATTTTTTGTTGAAAATTTATTCATTAAAAATCCATAATTTCCTGAATTAATTCCATAAAAAAATTTTTTAGAATTCTTATTTTTTTTTAAGGTTTGCAGCATGAAGCCATCTCCACCAATCACTATTGTTAAATTGGGATTGTTAAACTTATACTTATTAATTTTTTTTATAAGTTGATTTTTAATTATTATGGATTTCTTATTTTTATCAAAAATTATTTGAGGAACACTCATTAGTGGTGCCCTCGGCCAGACTCGAACTGGCACTCCGCAAGCGGCAAGGATTTTAAGTCCTTTGTGTCTACCAATTTCACCACGAGGGCATTAATGAATTTCATGAGTATTTATGCTAATATTTATAATTGAACAAGTGGAATAAGTAAATTTTTTTTACTTATTATTCTAAATTATATTGATAGTTTCGAGCTTCAATAACTTCTTTTGGAAGATTTAGTTCTACGTCTTCAATTTTTATTACTTCGTCTTTTCTAACATTTCTTTTTACAATTGCATTATCTGTTAATCCCAATGGCAGAATTTTTTCTATTTTAGATTTTTCAGAAGTGATCAATCTACCTCTTGCACAAAATCCCCCTTCACCATCTAGTTTTTCTCCAATTTTAAGATCTTTTTTAGCGTAACTTGCAACATCAGCATTATAATTTTTTGTAAAACCTGTAGCCTTATTATCTAAAGCAATAGAATAAATTGATTGAGCAAGTTCTAAACCGATGTAATGATATGGTCTCCAAATTGCTGAATAGTTTCCAGTCTCGTCAGTCACCATTCCATAATCTTTAAAACAATTTTTCACATATTGGTTTTGTGCTTTAATAACGATATAAACCCCCCATCTCAAATCATTAGGAATATCTTTTTTATTTTCATCTATACTAGAAATAACTTCTACCTGGCCCTCATAATCAATTAAACCACCCAAGGTTTTTGGAATAAGTTTTTTTGCAATATCATACACACCAACAGGTGGAAATGTTAATCCATTGCTTGGACATTTTAAATTTGCAGCGTTACTTACAGCACACATCTCAATGGCAGATTTATCTCCACACAAAAAACTATTAAACATTTTGGGGTTCATGCCAGATTCTGCTTCAGCTCTTTCTTTAGTCAATCCATAGTGACCCCAAACAGTATCAGGCGTTGAATATTCAAAAGTTGGATGATATTTTGTTCCTTTACCTGCACACACAACTGAAAATCCATTTAGTCTTGCCCATTCAACTTGTTCTAGTATTAATGAAGGTTGATCTCCATATGCCATTGAGCAAATAACATTATTTTGTTTTGCTAAATCTGATAGATATTTTCCACAAGTTACATCAGCTTCAACATTTACTAGAATGATATGTTTTTTATTCTTTATTATTTTAACGGCATGAACTGTACCCACAATCGGATTGCCAGTAGCTTCAATAAATATTTCAATTTCTCTATCTAAAGTATTGTCTAAACTACTTGAAAAATTGATCTCATTGATAGTTTTTTCATTTAGGCCACTTTTTCTACAATTTTCTTTAGCTTGCTCAATATTAAGGTCTACAATGCTATCAATTTTGATTTTTTTTAGCTGATTGTATTGTGCTAAAAACATACTAACAAATTTTCCACAACCAATGAAGGCAATTCTAATTTCTTTTTTATGATCTTCAAGTTTTGTATTCAGATACATAAATTTAATATTAATGATTTAAAATTATCCTATCAAATTGCGATTAATGCTTTTTTTAAATATTTAAAATCTAAACCACAATCTTTATAACCTCTTCTAACAACATTCAAATATCTCTCTGTAGGATATCTAAAAGGAGATTTATTTACCATTGTATAAGTCATCACTTTTTTTCCATAATAATAAAAATAATGTTTTGAATATAAATGAGGAAAATCCTCGTAAACATCTAATTTTTTTTCATCACTTTTAGAAATTTCAAACAAAGCTCCAGGAACAATAGAGTTTTTTTTAGGCTCAATATCTGCTGCTCTGTATTTGCTTCTAAAAGTTAATTTAAAGTCAGTTAATTTTATCTTTTTTAAAAATACACTGTCTTTACATCTTTTTTTCATTTGAAAAAGATGGAGATTACTACCGTAAGCAAAATACAACATTTAACGATCAACTATTTCAATATTTTTTTCATTAACAAATTTTAAAATTTGTGAATTACAGCTATCAATTTTTGATTGATCTTCAGATCTGATAACAATAGATACTCCAAGTTTGCCTGCTTGAAAAAAAGGATAACTACCTATTTCAACATCTTGGTTATTTTCTTGAACTTTTGTTAATGATTTTGCTATCTCACTTTCAACCGTTCTTAGGCTAATTGTTTTACTTAGTATAGGTTCACCCCCAACAATTCTATTCTTTAAACCACCTAACATTGATTTTAAAATTGAGGGAACTCCTGGTAAACAAAAAACATTTTCAACATTAAATCCTGGTGCACCGCTGGTAGGATTTAATATTAAATTTGCATTTTGAGGCATCCAAACCATTTTTTGTCTGCCTTCATTAAATTCTCCTTTTTTATAATAAGCTTCTAAAATTTTAAATGCCTGTTGATGAATTTCATATTTTAAGCCGAAGGCTTTTGAAATAGATTCTGCTGTAATATCATCATGGGTTGGGCCAATACCACCTGTGGTAAAAACATAATCATAATTATTTCTAAGTAAATTAACTGTATCAATTATTGTTTTTTCAATATCAGGAATAACTCTAACTTCACCTACTGTTACTCCAATTGAATTTAACCATGTTGCCAATGTACTAGTATTTGTATCTTGAGTTCTGCCTGAAAGTATTTCATTACCAATAATTAAAATTGCGGCATTAACTTTTGTGTTTTTATTCATTTTAAATGTATAATTCTTGAATGGAATTTACCAAGTCTTTAGTAAAAGGCAAACTTATCAAGAGATATAAACGTTTTTTTGCTGATATTAAATTAAATAAAGAAGTCGTTACAGCTCATTGTCCAAATACCGGTTCCATGATGGGATTATTGAATGAAGGCAGTGAAGTTTATCTCCTAAAAAATGATGACCCTAAAAGAAAATTAAAATATGGGTTAGAAATTATTAAATCTAGAAATAACTTAGTTGGTGTTAACACACATATGGCTAATAAAATTGCTCATCATGGTTTAAAAAATAACCTCATAAAAGAACTTAAAAATAATGAAAATATAAAGCCAGAAGTTTTTTTTAATAAAGAAACAAGATTTGATTTTTTAATAGAAAAAAATAAACAAAAAATTTTTATGGAAGTCAAAAATGTCACTCTTTTTCGTGATAAAAATACAGCAGAATTTCCTGATGCAATAACATCTAGAGGTAGTAAGCATTTACTAACTCTTATTGATGCCATAAAACAAGGTTATAAATCTTACTTATTATTTTTAGTTCAAATTGAAAATATGGAATATTTTAGAATAGCAAAAGATATAGATAGCGAATATTATAATAATTATCTAATCGCTAAAAAAGCAGGAGTTAATTTTTTAGCCTATAGATGTAAGATTAATTCCAAAGAAATCTTTATAGATAAAAAACTTAAGATAATAAATGAGTGATTACCTAGAAAAATTTGAAAAAATGAGAATAGCTGGAAATTTAGCGGCAAAAACTTTGGACATGTTAACTGATAATATTAAAGAAGGAGTAACAACAGATCATATTGATAAATTAGGTTACGAATTTATCCGAGATCATGGAGGTTATTCTGCTCCACTTTATTACAGAGGCTTTAAAAAATCTTTATGTACATCTTTAAATCATGTCATTTGTCACGGTGTGCCATCTGATAGAGTTTTAAAAGATGGTGATGCACTCAATGTGGATGTTACAGCTATTATTGATGACCATTATGGTGATACTAGTCGTATGTTTTGTATTGGCAATACTTCTATAAAAGTTAATAATTTAATTGATGCAACATACCAATCTATGATGCGAGCTATAAAAATATTAAAACCAGGAATAAAACTTGGTGATATAGGATTTGAAATTCAATCGTTCGTTGAAGCTAAGGGTTATTCTGTGGTAAGAGATTTTTGTGGTCATGGAATAAGCACCACATTTCATGAGGCACCAAATATTTTACATTATGGAACTAAAAATACTGGAATGGAATTAAGACCTGGAATGACTTTTACAATTGAGCCAATGATTAATGCAGGTAAATATGATGTAAAAATGTTAAATGATGGTTGGACCGCTGTAACGAAAGATAAATCTTTATCAGCACAATTTGAGCACACAATCGGAATTACAGAAAATGGTTATGAAATCTTTACAGAATCTGCTAAAGGTTTTTCTAAGCCTCCATATATATAATTAATGATTAAAAGATACTCTCGAAAAGAACTTACAGACATTTGGTCTGAAGAAAATAAATATAAAATTTGGTTAGATGTTGAGATAGCAGCAGCTGAAGCTATGGAAAAACTAGGTCAAATACCAAGAGGTGTTGCATCAGTTGTAAGAAAAAAAGCAAAGATTAATGTAAAAAGAATTCATGCCATTGAAGCTGAGGTAAAGCATGATGTTATTGCTTTTCTAACTTCAGTTACTGAAAAAGCTGGAATAAAAGCAAGATATCTTCATCAAGGCATGACCTCATCTGATGTGCTTGATACAAGTTTTAATATTCAGTTAGTTCAATCAGGAAAAATTATACTCAATGATATTGATCAAATTCTTAAAGTTTTAAAAAAACAGGCTTTGAAATATAAATTAACTCCTTGTATGGGCAGAAGCCATGGGATCCACGCTGAACCTATAACTTTTGGGCTTAAACTTGCATCATTTTATGAAGAATTTAAAAGAAATAGAAAAAGACTAGTCGATGCAATTGAAGAGGTATCTACCTGTGCAATCTCGGGAGCTGTGGGTACATTTGCCAACATTCATCCTAATGTTGAAAAACATGTGGCTAAAAAACTTGGTTTAAAAATTGAACCTATATCAACACAAGTAATTCCAAGAGATCGACATGCTTTTTACTTTTCTGTACTTGGAATAATAGCTGGATCAATTGAAAGAGTAGCAGTTGAAATTAGACATCTACAAAGAACTGAGGTTTATGAATTGCAAGAATTTTTTTCAAAAAATCAAAAAGGTTCTTCAGCTATGCCTCATAAAAAGAATCCAATATTAAGTGAAAATTTAACTGGTCTTGCAAGAATGGTGAGAAGTGCTGTTATCCCTGCCTTAGAGAATATTGCCTTATGGCATGAAAGAGATATTTCTCATTCAAGTGTTGAACGAAATATAGGACCTGATGCAAATATTACGACAGATTTTGCATTAGTTCGATTAACTAATATTCTTGATAATATAATTGTTTACCCAAAAAAGATGCTTGAAAATTTAAATTTAACAAAAGGATTAATCTTTTCTCAAGAAGTGATGCTAGAACTCACAAAATCTGGCTTAAGTCGTGAGCAATCTTACAAAATGGTTCAATCATACGCTAAGAAATGTTTTGCTGAAAATCTAAATTTGTTTAATGTGATTATGAATGACAAATTTATAATGACTAAAATCTCAGAAAAAAAATTAAAGTCTATATTTAATTATTCTAATCATTTTAAAAATATTAATGTCATATTTAAAAGAGTTTTTAATTAATGAAAAAAGGTAAAAAATTATACGAAGGTAAAGCAAAAATTATCTACGCTACCGCTGATAAAAATTTAGTAATTCAATATTTTAAAGATGATGCAACAGCTTTCAATAATCAAAAGAAAAGTGTTATTGAAGGTAAAGGAGTTTTAAATAATAGAATTTCTGAACACATCTTATCTAATCTTTCTCAAATTGGGATTAAAAATCATTTAGTAAAAAGATTAAATATGAGAGAGCAAATAATTAAATTAGTCGAAATTATCCCAATTGAATTTATAGTGAGAAATGTTGCAACAGGTTCAATTACCAAAAGATTAGGAATTGAGGATGGCACAGTTTTAAAGGCTCCATTAATAGAATATTGTTTAAAGGATGATAAACTTGGTGATCCTTTAATATCTGAAGAACACATATTAGCTTTTGATTGGGCTACAAAATCAGAAATTGAAACTGTAAAAAAAATGATTTTAAGAATTAACGATTTTATGATTGGTATGTTTAGAGGAGTTGGCATTAAGTTGATAGATTTTAAATTAGAGTTTGGTCGACTAAAATCAAATGGCAAAAATGAAGTGATTTTAGCTGATGAAATCAGCCCTGATACTTGTAGATTATGGGACGTGATTACTGATAAAAAATTGGATAAAGATAGATTTAGAAAGGATTTAGGAGATTTAATTCCAGCTTACACTGAAGTTGCTAAACGATTAGGTATCCTTCACGAACAATCAAATTTATCATCAGTAAACAACATTACTAAATTATCATCAGTTAAGAAAAAAAATAAGTAATGAAAGTTTCAGTCATAATCACTCTTAAAAAAGACGTTTTAGACCCTCAAGGTAAAGTTATTCAACAAACCTTAGATGGTATGGGTTTTGACAACCTCAATGAAGTTAGACAAGGTAAATATTTTGAAATAGATGTTAAAGAAGACGATAAGAAAAAAGCTAAAGAGCAAGTAGAAGATATGTGTAAAAAACTCTTAGCTAACCTTGTTATTGAAAACTATAAGATAATTGAGTTTTAATAATTAATGAAATCATCTGTTATCACTTTTCCAGGTTCTAACTGTGACAGAGATATGGATGTTGCCCTTAAAAAGTTTGGCTTTAAGAATAAAATGGTCTGGCATAATGATGTGGAAATACCTAAAAGTGATTTAGTGGTATTACCAGGTGGTTTCTCTTATGGAGATTATCTTAGATGTGGCAGCATGGCATCAAAATCAAAAATTATGAATTCAGTCATCAACTTTGCAAAATCTGGTGGTTTAGTCTTGGGAGTTTGTAATGGTTTTCAAATTTTAGTTGAAGCTGGTTTAGTTCCTGGAGTATTGCTTAGAAATAAATATTTAGAATTTATTTGTAAAAATGTTTTTGTAAAAATTAAGAATAAAGAAAATAAATATTTTAGAAATCTTGATAAAGATATTTTAGAACTGCATATTGCTCATAATGAGGGAAATTATTTTTGTACAAAAGATCAATTAAAAGAAATTAATGATAACGAGCAGATTGCCATCTACTATTGTAATGAAAATGGTGATATTAAGGAACAATATAATCCTAATGGTTCAATTAAAAATATTGCGGGTATTTTTAGTAAAGAAAAAAATGTTTTAGGCATGATGCCTCACCCAGAGCGAATGATCGATATCAGTTTATCAGGTGAAGATGGATCTTTATTTTTTAATAATTTAATTAACAATTTAAAATAATGATAGTTAACGAAAAAGTTGCAATAGATCACGGTCTTAAAAAAGATGAATATAAGAAAATTTGTGATCTTTTAAAAAGAGTACCAAATATTACCGAATTAGGGATCTTTTCCGCAATGTGGAATGAGCATTGTTC
>LIBV01000022.1 GCA_001438335.1 Pelagibacteraceae bacterium BACL5 MAG-120820-bin39 | reverse complement strand
TGGATTAAATAATTCATCTTATTTAGGTGGAAAATTATTTCAATTTATTGGTCCTTTATTTAGGTCCAAAAAAATTATTCAAACAAATATAAAAAAAGCTTTGCCGAATATAGATGAAGTGCAAATTAAAAATATCACCAACAAGATGTGGGATAATTATGGAAGAATATTTGCTGAATACATATTTATAAAAAAATTAAGAAATGAATATTTTTCTTCACATATAACCATCAAGGGGCAGGAAATTTTAAAAAATATTAAAAAAAAAAATAAACCAGTAATATTTATATCTGGACATTTTAGTAACTTCGAACTTATGGCAATGACTATAGAAAAACTAGGTTTAAAGCTATCTGCAATTTATAGACCATTAAACAATAAATTTTTAAATGTGTTGATGGAAAAAATTAGAACTAAGCATATTTGTAAATTCCAGATTAAAAAAGGTGTCAGTGGATTAAGAAAAATTATAAAATTAAACAAAGATGGTTTTTCAACAGCTTTGATGATTGACCAAAGAGTTACAGAAGGAATAAAATCAAAATTTTTTAATCAGTATGCCTTTACAACAACAATACCAGCTCAACTTGTAAAAAAATATGGCTATGATGTGGTACCAGTTTTTATTGAAAGATTTGAAGGTACTAAATTTAAAATAACCTTTTATGATCCAATTAAATTTACAAAAGATACTTCAGAGAAAGACATTACTCAAAAATTAAACTCCATACTTGAAAAAATGATACTGACAAAACCTGAACAATGGATTTGGTCTCATAATAGATGGAAATAGCAAAATACTATTTGCTCGATAGTTCTTTTTTTTTGAAAGCTTCTTTGTAAGAATAGTAAGGTTCCTGCAAATCAACGTTCCAATAATTAAGCTGGTCTAAATTAATAATTTTACCAGAAACCGCACATATTACATAGTCGCCAGATTCCTCAATTTTAAAATTGTTTGGCAAATATTTTAATTTAGCTAATTTTTTTTTCATTTTTAGTCTATATATTTATATATGAAAGTTAGTATTATTGGAAGTGGCGGTAGAGAACATGCTATTTGTCATTTTTTAAGCAAATCAAAAAAAATAAAGAAAATTTATTGTATTCCAGGTAATGCGGGTACTTCCTCAATTTCTGAAAATGTAAACTTAGACATTAATAATCATTTAGAAATTAAGAATTTTATAAAAAAAAATAAAGTTGATTTGGTAATTGTTGGGCCAGAAAAACCTTTGGTTGAAGGACTTGTGGATTATTTGGAAAATAATGAGATTAAAGTATTTGGGCCGAATAAAAAATCATCAAAGCTTGAAGGCTCTAAAATATTTACAAAAAAATTATGTAAGAAATATAATATCCCAACTGCAAATTTTAAGATTTTTAATAATTTAAATAAATCTAAAAAATTTTTGTTAAGTACAAAGTATCCTTTAGTTATCAAAGCTGACAATCTAGCTTCAGGCAAAGGGGTATATATTTGTAAAAATAAATATGAAGCAATTAAATCTGTTAAAGAAATTTTTGGAGGCAAGTTTGGTAAAGCTAAAAATGTGTTAGTGGAAGAATTTCTTAACGGGGAAGAGATGAGTTATTTTATAATTAGTGATGGAAAAACTATAAAAAGTTTTGAGACTGCTCAAGATCACAAAAGGGTAAAAGAAGGTGATAATGGAAAAAATACTGGAGGTATGGGAGCTTATTCACCATCAAGATTGATCAATAAAAATTTAGAAAAAAAAATTATTAATCAAATAATTAAACCTACTATCAAAGGTTTGGGTAAATTAGGGTCAATATATAAAGGATTTTTATACGCAGGATTAATGATAGTTAATAATAATCCTTATCTAGTTGAATATAATGTAAGAATGGGCGATCCAGAGTGCCAGACAATACTTCCTAAATTAAAGAATGATTTATTAGATGTTATAATGGCATGTTGTGACAAAAAATTACATAAATTAAAAATTAGTTGGAATAATAAAAAAAGTTTATGCGTAGTCCTTTGTTCCAAAGGGTATCCTGATACTTTTAAAAAAAATATTAAGATAAATAATTTAGAAAAACTAAAAATAAATAAAAATGATTATTTATTTCATGCTGGCACATCAATAGACAAAAAAGAAGTTTATGCTACTGGTGGCAGAGTCTTAAATTTTGTGACTGTATCTAATAACTTTCTAAGTGCTAGAAAAACTATACATAAAAATATTAATAAATTAAATTGGACTAGCGGTTTTCATAGAAAAGATATTGGATTTAAAGTAATTAATTAATGAGAATTATTGCTGGTATTTTTCGAGGAAAAAAAATAATTCAACCAAACGATAATAAAACTCGGCCCCTTAAAGATTTAGTAAAAGAGTCAATTTTTAATATCATTCATCATTCTAATAAGCTCTCTGTCAAAATTGAAAATTCACTTATTTTAGATTTATTCTCAGGAGTAGGTTCTTTTGGTTTAGAATGTTTATCTAGAGGTGCTAGATTTGTTACTTTTGTAGAAAACTATAAAGAAGTATTAGTAATTCTTAATAAAAACTTAAAAAATTTAAAATTAATTAATAATTATGAAATCTTAGAAAAGGACATACTAAATAATTTTGATTTTAATTCATTTAAAAAGAAATTTGATATTATTTTTTTAGACCCACCTTATAAAGAAAAAAAAATCTTTGAAATTATCAATAAAATAATTGATCAAAATATATTAAATAAAAATGGACTAATAATAATTCACAGACATAAAAATGAAATTGATAAACTTCCAGAAAAATTAAAAGTAGTCGAAGAAAAAAAATATGGGATTGCAAAAATTATTTTTGCTAAAATTTAAACCAATTTTTTTTTTGTTTCTATTTTAATCAATTCAACTGCGGGCTGATCATAAGGATTGATCTTTAGAACTTTGGCTAACAATATCGTTTCTAATATAAAAAAACAAAATAACTCTCCTAAAGATTTTTCATCTCTTTTCATAACTTGAAAACTTCTAAAGGGTATATTTTTATCTTTAAAAACTTGCTCAGTTGCAACTTTTTGAGCAAATAATATTTGATTTAAATTTTTATTTTTAAGAAATTTATGAGATGACAATATTGAATTATTATTAATTTTTGGTGATTTAAACTCATTTACAAAAAAAAATGTAAAGAAATTATTTTTAAACCCATCTAGGAACAGCTGCATTACACTATGGTTATCTTTTGGCATAGTCGATATAATTGGTAAAATTCCTTTATTATTTTTTCCTAAACTTTCAGCAATCAGTTGTTGATACCACTTAAGTAAATCTTCAGATTTTGGATCATAATTTATGATAATGGAATTAAATTTCTTTTTTTTTAAAAAATGTAAAGTTGATGAAACATTATTAACTAAAGTATTTAAAAAATTTGGTTTTTTAACTAAATTATTTAGTTGTTTGAATTGACTAACTTTTAAGCCCATCAATTCAGCTGGGAGCATTCCGGTTTCTGATAACACAGAATATCTGCCTCCAATAAAATTATTATGACTGATAACTTCTGATTTCAATTTTTGAGCTAATGAATTTAAATAATTTTCTTTTTGTTCCGTCAAAAAAATATTTTGATCATTTTTTTTTATTAACAAATTCGAATTAACAATGGTTTCAAGTGTATTTCCTGATTTGGATATTATTAAATTTGTGCAGTTTTTTTTTGTTTGCTTTAAATTATCAATTTCTAAGTTATCAATAAAACTAATTTTTTTTTTAATAGTATTACTTAAAAAACTATAAATAGCTTTTGCCCCTAAAATTGAACCACCAACACCAATTATTCTTAAATTAAAATTTTTTTTAATGTTTAAATTTTGTAAGTCATAATTTAATTTAAATTCCTTTTTAAGAGAATTAATTATCTCACTTTTAGAGTTTAAAATTTTCTTTAATTCTAATTTTATTTTTTTATTTTTTTTTAACGAATAAAAATTTTTTAAAATAATATTTTTACTTATCATTCATCCTTGATTTTTTTTAATATTAAACTTTCTAAGGAACTGACAGAATTCGTGCTATCATTTTGTTTTTTTATTTCTGAACTTTTATTTATAATTAAAGATTTAATATCTGTATCTTGTGAATTATCAGCATCTTGACTTTGATTTTGACTAGGCTCTGGGAGATCATTGTAACTTGGAGGCATTACTAATGGTGATTTTTTTTTTACTAAAAATTCATCACCACCAGCTTTTTTTGTTGGGGCAATAGATTTTTGCAATGATTGGCAGCCTAATAAAAAAGCTAAAGAAAAAATAATTAGTGTAGTTTTTATTTTATTCATTTATTTTATCTTTATTATTATCAATAAACTCTAATAAAATCATAAAAATCACTCCTACAGAAATAAATATATCTGCAATATTGAATGTAAACCAATGAAAATTTCCGATGTGAAAATCTATGAAATCCGGAACTGCTAAAAAAACAACCCTATCATATAAATTTCCTAAAGCTCCTCCAATTATCATGAGTAAAGCAAACCTTTTTAGTCCATTTGATTTAATTACCATATAAATAATCACTGATATGATTAATGAAATGAATAATGTTAGAAAATTATAAAATTCGCTTTCTTCAAAAGCAAATAAACCAAAAGCGATACCTTCATTCCAAATTAAATTGATATTTAAATAATCTGAAGAAAATAAATCTCCTCCAAATCTTTTATCATGTAAATAAATTACATATAACTTTGAAATCCTGTCTAAAAAAAAAATAAAAAATACAGTAAAAATATTTATATAAAATTTTTTTGTTAAATAAGTAAAAATCATTATGTGTGACGAATACAAGGCATTTGACTAATTTTCCAACAAACTGGACATTTTTCTCCAGTCGCTTTAATTGCCTTAACTCTTACTTCTTGCTCCTCATCATAAATTGTTTCAGCATTGGATGTGATGCAAATTTCAGCAAAATCTATATTATTAGTAATCCCTTGAAATTTTTTGTTTAAATAAATCTTTAAATTTGCTTCAAGACTTGAGCCGATCTCTTTTGAGGCTCTTATTTCTTCAATACTAATATTGCATTCATTTCTAATCTTTAAAATTTCAGCCCATTTAGAATTTAACTTATTGTTTTGAAAAATTTCAGGAAAATTTAAAAATTTTTGTAAATGAATACTTTTTTTATTTTGTGAAATAAGTTTAAAAATTTCTTCAGTTGTGAATGAAAGTATTGGGGCAAACCACTTTAATAATGAGTCTAAAATAATATTTAATAAGATTAATGTAGATTTTCTTTTTGAAGAATCTATTGGATCACAATATAATGTATCTTTTCTAATATCAAAATAAAAGGCAGATAAATCTACAGTACAAAAGTTTAAAAGTTCTTTATAAAGATTATGAAAATCATAATTTTTAAAATAATGATTAAAATTTTGATTTAACGTATAAATTTTATGCAACATAAATTGTTCTAATTCTGGAAGTTCATTTAATTTAATTTCACTAAATTTTATATCCTCAAATTTATCATTAAGATTTCCAAGTAAATATCTAAAAGTATTTCTAATTTTACGATAGGAGTCTGAATGCTGTTCTAGAATTCCATAATCTATTCTTAAATCTTCAGCATAATTAGATGAAGCAACCCATATTCTTAAAATATCGGCACCATATTTTTTCAATATATCTTCTGGTGCAATAACATTCCCTAATGATTTCGACATTTTAAGACCTTTTCCATCCACAACAAACCCATGGGACAGGATAGTCTCGAATGGGGCTCTTCCCCTTGTGCCGCATGATTCTAATAAAGATGAATGAAACCACCCTCTATGTTGATCTGAACCTTCTAAATACATTGATGCTGGCCATTTTAAATCTTCTCTTTTTTCTAGAACGAATGAATGCGTTGAACCACTATCGAACCAAACTTCTACTATGTCACTTAACTTTTCAAAATCTTCAGCTTTATATTTTTTTCCCAAAAATTTTTGCGGATCATCAGAAAACCAACAATCAGATCCCTCTTTTTCATATATGCTTGCTATATTTTCATTAACTTCATCGTCAACTAATATTTCATTAGTTTTTTTATTAATAAATATTGGCAACGGAACGCCCCAAACTCTCTGTCTTGAAACACACCAATCAGGGCGTGTTTCTATCATTGCTTTTAATCTTTCTTTTCCTTTTTTCGGATAAAATGTAGTTTCATCAATTGCTTTTAAAGCTTTATCTCTAAGTTTATGACTTTCCATTGAAATAAACCATTGGGGAGTAGCTCTATGAACTAATGGAGCTTTTGATCTCCATGAGTGTGGGTAGGAATGAACCAAACTTCCGCTATATAATAATTTTTTCTGTTCTTTTAATTTTTCAATAACAATTGGATTGGATTTAAATATATGAAGACCTTCGAATAATTTAACATTATCAGTATATTTTCCATCTCCATCAACTGTTTCGATAGCTTTAATTCCATGATTTAAACATAAATTAAAATCATCAGGACCATGGCTTGGTGCACAATGCACAATACCTGTACCTTGTTCAGTTGTTACAAATCTTGCTTCTAACATTGGGACATCATAAGTATAGCCCAATTCAAAAAAAGGGTGTTTACAAATAGTCCCTTTAAATTCTTTTCCTTTAAATTTTTTTATATTTGAGTACTCTTTAATTTCACATTCCTTAATTACTGTATCTAATAAAGCTTCAGCGATAATAATTTTTTTGTCTTTAAAATCTCCATCATCGTGAATTTGGATTAATAGATAATCTAAACTTTCGTTATAAGCTAAAGCCTTATTAGCTGGAATTGTCCAAGGAGTAGTTGTCCAAATAATTATTTCGCTATCTTTTATGTTGTCTAAGTTAGAAGTTTTAATTGGAAAAGATGTATAGATGGTATCAGACTTGTGATCATGATACTCAACCTCAGCATCTGCTAATGCTGTTTTTTCAACTGTAGACCATAATACAGGTTTAAAACCTCTATATAAACTTCCTTCTTTTAGAAACTTTCCAAGTTCTCTTACAATTTGTGCTTCCGCATCATAACTCATTGTAGAATAATAATTTTCCCAATCTCCAATTACTCCTAATCTTTTGAATTGTTCCTTATGGACCTCTATCCATTTTTCTGCAAAAGCTCTGCATTCTTTTCTAAATTCTACAATTGGTACTTCATTTTTATTTTGTTTGTTTTTTTTATATTGTTCTTCAATTTTCCATTCTATTGGTAGACCATGGCAATCCCAACCAGGTACATAAATTGAATCCTTATCGTCCATCTGATGAAATTTTACAATGATGTCCTTTAAAATTTTATTTAAAGCAGTGCCCATATGAATATTCCCATTAGCATACGGGGGCCCATCATGAAGAACGAATTTTTCTTTTCCTTTGCTAGATTTTCTTAACTCTTGATAAAGATTAATTTTTTTCCAATATTCTAAAATTTCTGGTTCTCTTACAGGTAAATTGGCTTTCATAGAAAAAGCAGTTTTAGGAAGATTTATTTGTGACTTACTCATTTAACTTTCCTTGCAATAGTTAGATCAATTTTTATTTGTTTTTTTAGATGCTCAATATTTTTAAATTTTTTTTCTTTTCTTATAAATTTTAAGAATTCTACTGATAAATACTTATTGTAAAGATTTCCAGAAAAATTAAACAAATGCACTTCTAATAATATTTTTTTTTGGTTAAAGGTTGGTCTATAGCCTAAGTTTGCAATACCTTTAATATAATTTAACTTGTTATTTACCAAAACTTTAACAGCGTAAACCCCTGGTTTTGCAATTACGTAATCCCCTAAATCAATATTACATGTTGGAAAACCAATTTTTTTTCCTAATTGTCGTCCTTTTTGAACATACCCCCCAATTGTCCAATTTCTTTTTAGATATTTGTTTGCTTTATCAAGATTACCATTTTCTAATTGTTTTCTAATAGATGAAGATGAAACAATTTTATTTTGAATTAAAAGAGGCTTGGGCTCAACTATTTTATAATTATAGATTTTTTCATTAGCAATTAATTGATTAACATCCCCTTCTCTATTTTTACCAAATCTAAAATTATTGCTTACAAAAATATATTTTGCATTTAATTTTTTAAATAAAATTTGTTTTATAAAATCTAAAGAATTTGTTTTTGAAAAATCTCTGTCAAATTTTTTTGTTATAATAAAATTAACATCTAAAGCTTTTAAAAGATTAATTTTTTGTTTTAAATTTGATATTCTGAAATTTTTTAAAGATGGATTAAAAAACATCTTTGGCATTGGTTCAAAAGTTACAACACCAATATTTAAATCAAATTTTTTTTTATAATTTTTAGCTAATTTAAATAATTTTTGATGTCCTAGATGAACACCGTCAAAATTTCCAATTAATAAGATTGAGCGTTTGTGTTTTTTTTCTATGTTAAAATTTTTATATAATTTAATTTTTTTTACCATTTTAGTTCAGATTGAATAAAATTTACTATTGCTTCATATTTTTTTGAAGTTTTTTCTATACCCTCATCATTAATTTCTTTTTTATGAATTCCATTTGAAATTATTAAACTGTCATAATTTAATAAATTTGCACCTTTGATATCTGTATTTAAATTGTCTCCTATAGATAAAACTTTTTTCTTATTATTATCAATAGATTGGTTATAAACTTCTGGATAAGGCTTTCCAAAATATAATACCTCTCCACCCATTTTTTCAAAAACCATAGCAACTGATCCTGCACAAAATTCTCTTTTATCTCCTCGATCAACAATTAAATCTGGATTAGTACAAATCATTTTTTTTTGTAAACTTCCTTCTAGATAATTTTTATAAAATTTAAGATCTTCCTCATGTTTGTCAAATAATCCTGTACAAAGAATATATTCTGCATCACTAATATTTTGACATTTGTTATCTTTAAAACTCAAAAATAAATCAAAATCTCTTGGAGGTCCAATATGAAAGAATTTCTCTTTGTTATAATTATTTTTTAGATAATTTAGGGCAGCTTCCCCTGAGGTAAAAACATGATTTCTCATCTTTTCATCCATGCCCATTTTTTCTAGAAAATTTTTAACTATTGAATTTGGTCTAGGGGCATTAGTCAGTAATACGTAATCTTTTTTTAGATCAGATAATTTTTTCAAAACATTAATAGCTTCTTGATGAAGATAAATTCCATTATGCACCACACCCCACAAATCAATGTAAAATAGGTCATAATTCTTAACTATAGACTTTAGTCCTTCGCTATCTAAATTTTTGGTCATAAAATTAAGGTATAAACCATAAAATCAACAAATTCCTAGCTTTTTTACAAACTTATTTCAGAGAATCCCTTGAAATACCTAAGCCAGTATCTATATGAGGGACATATTTATAAAGGAGAATTTTATGAAATTTAAACCGTTACACGATAGAGTTTTAATTGAAGTTTTAGATAGCAGTGAAAAGACTGCTGGTGGAATAATCATACCTGATACCGCACAAGAAAAACCTCAGGAAGGTAAAGTTGTTGCAGTTGGTGGTGGTGCAAAAACTGAAGATGGAAAATTAATTCCAATGGACGTTAAAGTTGGGGACAAAGTTTTATTTGGCAAATGGTCAGGAACTGAAGTCAAAATTGATGGTAAAGAATACAGCATAATGAAAGAGTCAGACATTATGGGTATTTCAAGTAAATAATTTAATTTAAAGGAGAAAGTACAATGGCAAAAGTTATTAAATTTGATGCTGAAGCTAGAGCAGCAATGCTAAGAGGAGTTAATATCTTAGCTGATACTGTAAAAGTTACTTTAGGACCAAAAGGAAGAAATGTTGTAATAGATAAATCTTATGGTGCTCCTAGAATAACTAAAGATGGTGTTACTGTAGCTAAAGAAATTGATCTTGAAGATAAATTTGAAAACATGGGTGCACAAATGGTTAAAGAAGTTGCTAGCAAAACCAATGAGGAAGCTGGCGATGGTACAACTACAGCAACTATTTTAGCTCAAGCGATCGTAAAAGAGGGTGTTAAATATGTGACAGCTGGAATGAATCCTATGGATATTAAAAGAGGGATTGATATAGCTGTTGAACATGTAAAACAAAACTTAATTGCATCAGCAAAAAAAGTTAAAGATAGTGATGAGATTGCTCAAGTTGGAACAATTTCAGCTAATGGTGATAAAGAAATTGGCAACATGATTGCAAAAGCAATGCAAAAAGTTGGTAACGAAGGTGTAATTACTGTTGAAGAAGCAAAAGGAATTGACACTGAACTAGACGTTGTTGAGGGTATGCAATTCGATAGAGGTTATCTATCTCCTTACTTCATAACTAATGCTGATAAAATGATTGCTGAACTTGAAAATCCATTCATTTTATTACATGAGAAAAAATTAACTAACTTACAACCAATGGTGCCACTTCTAGAAGCAGTTGTTCAAGCAGGCAGACCATTAATGATTATTTCTGAAGATGTTGAGGGTGAAGCTCTTGCTACACTAGTAGTCAACAAATTAAGAGGTGGTTTAAAAGTTGTAGCTGTTAAAGCTCCAGGTTTTGGCGATAGAAGAAAAGCTATGCTTGAAGATATAGCAATTCTTACTGGTGGACAGGTAATTTCTGAAGATTTAGGAATTAAACTTGAAAACGTAAAACTTACTGATCTTGGATCTTGTAAAAAAATCAAAGTAGACAAAGACAACACTACAATTGTTAATGGTAGCGGTAAAAAATCTGATATCGAAGCTAGATGTTCTTCAATTAAACAACAAGTTGATGAAACTACATCTGACTATGACAAAGAAAAACTTCAAGAAAGACTTGCAAAATTAGCAGGTGGAGTAGCTGTTATCAAAGTTGGTGGTGCTACAGAAGTCGAAGTTAAAGAAAGAAAAGATAGAGTTGAAGATGCTTTAAATGCTACACGAGCTGCTGTTGAAGAAGGTATAGTAACTGGTGGTGGATGTGCTCTATTATATGCTGCTCAAGATCTTGATAAAGTTAAAGTTAAAGGTGATGATCAAAAAGCTGGTGTAGATTTAGTTAGAAAAGCACTTGAAGCTCCTATCAGACAAATTACTAAAAATGCTGGAATAGATGGTTCGGTAGTTGTTGGTAAATTGTTAGAACAAAATAAAAAGAACCAAGGTTATGATGCTCAAAATGAAGAGTATTGTGACATGTTTGCAAAAGGTATTGTTGATCCAGTTAAAGTTGTAAGAACAGCTTTACAGGATGCAGCTTCAATTGCTGGTCTATTAGTTACGACTGAAGCAATGATTGCCGATAAACCTGATGACAAAGATGCTGGTGGTGCTGGTGGAATGCCTGGAGGAATGGGCGGCATGGGTGGTATGGGTGGAATGGGCATGTAATACGGTTCCATCTAGAGAACACTCTAGATACAAATACTAAACAAAATTAGAACCCTCGGAATGAAAGTTTCGGGGGTTTTTTTAATTCTTGATTACAGATAAACCTATTTTGTTCCAATCGTAGTGTTGATCGATAGTGTGAATAATAACAATTCTACCATTTGTTATATCTATTAATATTTGTTGACCTGCATAACCATCCATACCAAACACAATATTTTTTCCTATCTTTGGAAAATGAAACTGACCACCATATTGTCTAGAGTATTGGGCAACACCTTTGTTGCTAACATATTCTTTCTTCTTTTTATCAACTCTATTATCATAGATCATTCTTAAATAGTCACCAATACAACTGTCAGATTTATAGTCATTCATAATTGTTTTTGCTATTCTTAAATAATCCTCTGAAGTTGCAAAGAAAGTATATCTTTGACTTCCTTTCACCACATCTTTTGGAGACCAGGAAACTTTTATAAAGTGTACAGTATCTTTTACACCAACATGATCAGTAAAGATTTCTTTTAATAGTTTTTCATAATCTTTACCAACTTTGTGTATTGCGTAGTTGATTGCAACATGAGTTGACATTGCACTATAATTATAGGGAGAGTTTTCCTCTTTCTTTTTTGTACCTTTAAACCACAACATGCTCTCTGCAACAGTTCTTCTATTAATCTGTTTATTTTTGTCACCATTAAAATAACCATCACCTTTAAACTTCTTTTCACCAATATAGTCTTGATCACCTGAAGTCATGTTCAATACTTGTAATAAAGTGTTATCTGCATACAGAGTATCATTTAAAACAATCCAATCGTTTAATTTAACATTAACGTTATCAATGTAACCTTTACAAACTGCATGACCCACAACATATGAGATCAAAGATTTGCCCATTGAGTTTGATCTTAAAACATTTTTATTTTTCTTAATCTGATCATTATAATTTTTCTTATTGATAACAATCTTACCATTTTCAAATAATAGATAATTGACTAATCCTGTTTTATCTCTGTTATCTAGTTGTTTTTGAACATATTGAGAAAGTTTATTGTCAACCAATTCTATTTCTAACTTTTGGTAGTTGTCGCTACCTGGCGCTGAATAACTAACGCCTGTAAAGTTTTGCTCTTCTATCTTATGATCTGAGTATGCATTTGTGCTAAGTATAATTGTTAAGATTGTTATTATAAAATAATTTTTCATACTAAGACCTTCCCATAAAAGTATTCCTACCTCAATACTTTTGAGTTGTTTTATTAAATTCAGCAAAAAGTGATGAACTGTGATGAACAATTTTAAATAAGGTAAGTAAATCAATACTTTTAAACTATCTGATGGGCATGTAATACAGTTCCCCGACCAGAACACTCTAAATACAAAAGTTAAACAAATTAGAAACCCTCAGAAAG
>LIBV01000021.1 GCA_001438335.1 Pelagibacteraceae bacterium BACL5 MAG-120820-bin39 | reverse complement strand
AAAAACAATATTACTATTGAAAACTAATGTTATTGCATAATATTTCAGACAAAATTGTATTTAGCTTATTAAAAAATTTACAAAATGGCTCTTTAGAAGTTATAAATTGTAATGGAGAACAGTTTTTGTTTGGTGATCTAAACAATACACTAAAAGCTAAAATTATCATTAAGACTCCTGCTTTGACTTATAATTTGATTAAAGGAGGATCTATCGGATTTGCAGAATGTTATATGCGTGGTGAATTTGAAACCCCAAACCTTTCAAATTTAATCGAAATCATGGCAAGAAATATTAAAATTGTTTATAAATTTTCTGGTCTCCTTGATTTACCATTGATAAATTTTTTCAAAAACAGATTTATCAAAAATACCAAAAATAGAAGCAAGGAAAATATTGCTAAGCACTATGATCTTGGTAATGATTTTTTCTCTTTATGGTTAGATGAAACTTTAACTTATTCGAGTGCAATTTTTGATGACTATTCACTCGATCTACCCACGGCACAGAATAATAAATATCAAAAATTGATTAATTTAATAAAACCAAATTCAGGAGATAAAGTTTTAGAAATTGGCTGTGGTTGGGGTGGTTTTGCTGAGTATTTAGGAAAGAATTATGATGTAAAACTTGATTGTATTACCATTTCTCAAAAGCAGTATGAATTCGCCAAACAAAGGATTCATAATTGTGGTTTAAATGAAAAAATAAATATTGAGATTAAAGATTATCGAGACTTAAAAGGCCAATACAACTCGATTGCTTCTATAGAAATGATTGAAGCAGTTGGTCAAAATTATTTAGCAAGTTACTTTAATACTCTTAAAAATAACTTAACTCCAGGAGGCACTGCAGCTATTCAAGCAATTACCATAGATGATAGTTTGTTTGATCGATACAAAAATAGACAAGACTTTATCCAAAAATATATTTTTCCAGGTGGTTTTTTACCATCAAAACAAAGTTTAAAGAAATATGCAGAGTCAAACCATTTAAATTTTAATGAATATAATTCTTATGCAGTTCATTATTCAAAAACATTAGCGATGTGGAGGGAAACTTTTAACCAAAAATGGGAATTAATTAAAAACCAAGGATTTGATCTTACATTTAAAAGAATGTGGGAATTCTATCTTTCATATTGTGAAGCAGGATTTAAATCAAAAAATATCGATTTAATTCAATTTTCACTTCAAAACAAATAAGTAAAAAAGGAGCATAATGAAAAACACATCAAAATTTAAATCAATTATATTGATAATTTCTTTATTATTAATTACAAACTGTTCATCAAATAATACTATGAAACCTCAAGATTTTTTAGACACAAAGCCTGAAATTACTATTGAAGAATATTTTAAGGGCAATGTTAAAGCGTGGGGATTGCTTCAAGATCGAAAAGGAAAAGTAACTCGTCAATTTAAAGCTGATATGTTTGGATCATTTGAGGATAATGTTTTGACTTTGAAAGAAGATTTTTACTGGACTGATGGAGAGCAACAACAAAGAATTTGGAAAATTAAAAAAATAGACAATCATCATTATGAAGGTTCAGCACCTGATGTAGTAGGTGTTGCAAAAGGATTTCAGTATGGTTCTGCATTTAAATTTGAATATGATTTAATGGTGCCTTTTAAAGGAAAAGATATTAAAGTTTCTTTTGATGATTGGATTTTTAAACAAGATGACGATGTAGCAATTAATAGAGCTACATTAACTAAATTTGGTTTTAAAGTAGGTGAGTTAACTGTTTTTTTTAAAAAGAATTAATAGTTAATTTTTTTCATTCCTTTAGCTACTAATTTGAAATAAAGGCTATTGGGTAATATTTGCAAAAACTTCATTATGTATGTGAATGCTTTAGGGAAATGAATTTCAAATCCTTTTTTATTAACTAAACCATCATAAATTTCATTTGCAGCAAATTCTGGAGATTTAATCATTGGCATAGGAAATTCATTTTTATCTGTCATTGGTGTTTTAATAAATCCAGGACTAATCAAAGAAACTCTTACATTTTTGTGTTTCATATCAAAATGAAGACTTTCAGCAAAACTTGTTAGTGCCGCTTTAGAAGCGCAATAGGCACCTGCTGCTGGAAGACCACGATATCCTGCTACTGAAGAAATGATAGAAATTTGGCCATTTTTTTTCTCTGAATAATATTCATAGATTGAATTGATAGCATTCATAGTTCCGAAGTAATTTACTTCCATTATCTCTCTTACTTTTTCAAGATTAAATCTTTTTTCAGATTTAGGGTCATGCATTCCAGTACCAAAAACACAGATATCGATATTGTTAAAACGATCAATTATTTCTTTTGCAATTATCTTACATCTTTCAATATCAGTTACATCTAATGGAAATGCATGAATATTATGATTAATTTTATTTAAACTATTTAATAATTCTTCACGTCTTGCTGAAGCTGCAACAGTCCATCCTTTATCTGCAAATTTAATAGCTAAAGCTTTTCCAATACCACTACTGGCACCTGTGATCCAAATAACTTTTTTATCTTCCATAAACTAATGTATAATACGATTATGTTGAAAAATAAAATTTTATCTTTTTTATTATTCTTAATTGTTACCTTTTCAGCATCATTTATAGGGGCATTTGCGACAATTAATTATAAAGAGCCTTGGTATTCATTATTAACAAAACCAAGCTTTAATCCACCTGATTGGGTTTTCGGACCAGTATGGACAATGTTATATTTATTAATGACTATTGCTATTTGGAAAGTTTGGCAATCTAATTTTAGAAATATTAATATTGTCTATATCTATTTTATTCATCTTTTTTTTAACACGATGTGGAGCATTGTATTTTTTGTTTTTCATAATATTCTTTTAGCATTATTTGTATTAATAATTTTAATTGGATTAATTTTATATTTGATGATGCAATATAGGAAAATTAATTTAATTAGTTTTTATTTAATGATACCTTATTTAGCATGGTGTATATTTGCTTTAGTTTTAAATTTTAGTATATTGATTATAAATTAATTATGGATGATATTGTTATTATAGGTGGTGGAATAATAGGGGCATCAACTGCATATTTTTTATCTAAAGAAGGGCGTAAGGTAAAAGTTATTGAACGAGACCCAACATATAAAGAAGCTTCATTTCCGTTATCTCTTGGAGGGTTTAGACGACAATTTTATCAAAAAGAAAATATACTACTTGGAAAATTTGCAAGAGAATTTATTTTTCAAATTCCTGAGTTATTAAAAACAAAACAAAACCCAAATCCTACTGCAAGCATGGTACCAAATGGCTATTTACTTATGTTTGGACCTGAACATGCCGAAGAACAATATCGTGCTCTTGAAAATCATAAAGCATGTGATGCAGGTACTAAAAATATTAAAGGAGAAGAGCTTACTAAAATTTTTCCGTATATAAATAGTGAAGGCATTGAAACTGCAACTTATACTGATGACCAAAGTGAAGGATGGATCGATCCTTTTTTATTTCATAGTGCTTTAAAGAGTAAGGCTGTCGAGTTAGGTGCTGAGTTTATCAAAGGCGAGATTAAAGACATTTCAGAAATCAATGCTAAGGTTATTATTTCGGCTGCAGGATGTTGGACTAAAAAAATATTAAATGATATTCCGGTAGTTCCTCAAAAACATACGGTATTTAGGGTTAAATGCCCAAAACACTTTCCTGGAATGCCTCTATCAGCAGATTTGACTACTGGTGTTTATTGGCGACCTGAGGGAAAAGAATATTTAGCAGGTTCACCAAAATCTACTTTTGATTCATCTAATCTTGAGCCAGCTTGGGATGATTTTGAAGAGTTGGTTTGGCCAGCACTAGCGAAAAGAATACCTGCTTTTGAAGAATTAAAACTTACTGGTGCCTGGGCTGGGTTTTATGATCATAATAAATTAGATAGTAACGCAATTGTTGGCAAACATCCTAAATATGAAAATGTTTATATGGCGTCAGGTTTTACAGGCAGAGGCTTACAGCAAGCACCTGGTATTGGTAGAGCTCTTACAGAATTAATTACCACAGGTTCTTATCAAACTATTGATGTAAGTGTTTTTGCCGTTGAGAGAATATTTGAAGAAAAGGCAAGACCAGAACCTTATGTTCTATAAAATTAAGTCCCACAAAACGTTTGGTACTTTTCGTTTGTAATAGGTGCTGGATTTTGAAAATCCAAAATATTACTTTTATTTTCATAAGGTGTTTGAAGAATTTTTAAAAAATCATTAAATCTTTTTATATTTCCCTCAGATGCGGTTTTTAAAGCTTCCTCCACCTTATGATTTCTTGGAATTACAATTGGATTTACTGATTTCATAAGTTCTAGATGTTTATTGTTCAGATTATTTAAGTTTACTCTTTTATGCCAAAGCTCTAACCAATTTGTAAATTCTTGATTAAGATAGATTTTATTTTTACCTAATTTAATATTCATTAAATAACAAAAAGTATTTGTAAAATCAGCCTTATTTATTTTCATCCAATCTAATAAATCTAATATTAATTTTTTATCATTTTTAACTTCACCAAATAGACCCAGTTTATCTCTCATCATATTAAGCCATCTGGTTTCATAAATATTTTCAAAATTATTAATAGCATCTGTTGCTAATTTAACAGCAGTTTCTTCATCTTTATCAATTAATGGAATTAAGCATTCTGCAAATCTAGCTAGGTTCCATTTTGTTATTTTAGGTTGGTTGTCATAAGCGTATCGACCATATTCATCGATTGAACTGAATACTGTTTGTGGATCATAATGATCCATGAAAGCACAAGGACCATAATCAATCGTTTCTCCTGATATAGCCATGTTATCAGTATTCATAACCCCATGGATAAATCCAACGCGCATCCAATTGACTACAAGTTCCGATTGTTTATCAATTAAAACATTTAATAAATCTAATGCTTTATTTTTTGATTTTTGCAAATTTGGATAATGTCGATCAATTGTAAAATTAACAAGTATTTCAAGTTCCTCTAAATTTTGTTTGGCGGCAATATATTGAAAAGTACCAACTCGAATATGACTTGCAGCTACTCTTGTTAAAATAGCTCCTGGTAAGAATTGATCTCTGATTACATTTTCCCCAGTTTTAACTACCGCTAAACTTCTTGTTGTTGGAATATTTAAAGCATGCATCGCCTCACTAATAATATATTCTCTTAACATTGGACCAAGAGCTGCTCTACCATCACCTCTTCTAGAAAATGAGGTTCGTCCAGAGCCCTTAAATTGTATGTCAAAACGTTGATTTTTATTGGATAAATGTTCGCCTATTAAAACCGCACGACCATCCCCAAGCATTGTAAAGTGGCCAAATTGGTGTCCAGCATAAGCTTGCGCTATAGAGTGACTTCCTTCTGGAAGAATATTTCCTGAAAATAGTTTTGAAAGATCTTGTTGGCTGATATTAGAAAAATCTAAATTTAATTCTTTTGCAAGTTGTTCATTTAGAATAACTAACTCAGGATTTTTAACAGGTATGGGTTTTATTTCTTCTTTAAAAGTCTCTGAAAGTTTTGAATAAGTGTTATCAAAATGCCAACCGATGGTCATTCCTAATTAATTAACTTCAGCTTGATATTCTTTAGGTTTAATTTCCGTTTTAAATTGGTTTGAAATTTTTTGTACTTGTACTGAAGATACTTTATATTCAGCACACATTGTTTCTTCATCTTTTCCATGACCGGTAACCATATTCACCATATGCTCTGGGAAATGGAAAGTAGTAAAGACAATTCCTTCTTTGACTTTGTCTGTTACTTCTACTTTTAGAGCAACTTCACCTCTACCAGAATACAATCTTCCAATATCACCAGTGTTTAAATCTCTATCTGCAGCATCTTTTGGATGAACTAAAAGAATATCTTCATCCACAATATTGATATTGCTTGTTCTTTTGGTCATTGTAGCAGCATTATAGTGCTGTAGAACCCTACTAGTTGTTAAAATTAATGGGTATTCTTTTTTATTGGTTGTTATCTCTGTAGATTCTTTCCAATCAAAGTTTTTTAATCTTCCTTTACCGATTTTAAAAGTTTCTGTGTGTAATATTTGTGTATCAGTTCCATCTTCTTTAACAGGCCACTGTAACCCAAATTTTCCAAGTCGTTCTCTAGTTACACCTTTAAAGAAAGGGACCACATCTACAATTTCTTGTAATACTTGATCAGCATCATAAGTAGGTTGATTAAATCCTAATTTTTGCATCATATCAGTTACAATTACTCCATCAGGTTTAGTTCCCGGAAGTGGAGGTACTGCTCGATTAACTCTTTGAATTCTTCTCTCTGTATTAGTGAATGTTCCATCTTTTTCTAGGAAAGTAGTTCCTGGTAGAACTACAGTTGCTAATTTTGCAGTCTCACTCATAAATATTTCTTGAACAACTAATAGTTCCAATGCATTCATTGCTTCAATCACGTGAGAACTATTTGGATCCGTTTGTACGATATCTTCTCCAATAATCCATATAGCTTTTAATTCCTTACTAATTGCTGCTTCAAACATTTGTGGAATTTTTAAACCTGGTTTTGTTGGATGAGTTACTCCATATTTTTCACTGTAGAATTTTTGATTTTTTTCATCAGCCACTTCAAAATATCCAGCACCTTGATGAGGTTGACAACCCATATCTGCTGCACCTTGGACATTGTTTTGACCTCTAAGTGGATTAACCCCGACTCCTTTTCGACCAATATTTCCAGTTATCATTGCTAAATCAGCAATTAACATAACTGTTTTAGAGCCTTGTTCGTGTTCTGTAACACCTAAACCGTGGAATTCCATTGAGTTTTTTGCTGTTGCGTAAGCAATTGCAGCTTCTTTGACAAGTTGTTTGTCTACCCCAGCTACTTTAGCTAAATAATCTACATCTTGTCTTTCAATTTCTTTTATAAAGTTATCAAAACCTTCTGTTCTATCTCTAACAAAATCAGCATTGTATAATTTTGACTTAATGATGAAATGTAACATCATATTTAATACTGCAACATTAGTTCCAGGTGTTAAATTGATATGATAATCAGCTAATTTTGCTAGTTCCGTAGTTACAGGATCAAGTACTATTAGTTTTTTACCTTTCATAACTTGTTGTTTTATTTTAGCACCAGTCACTGGATGAGCATTAGTAGGGTTTGCTCCAATTACTAAAAATAAATCCGCGTGATAAATGTCTTCAGTAGAATTAGTTGCTGCTCCTGTTCCAAAAGTTTGTTGCATACCCCAAGCCGTAGGCGAGTGACATATTCTTGCACAACAATCGATACTGTTTGTTCCAACTACTGCTCTAATCATTTTTTGAAAAATATAATTTTCTTCATTGGTACATCTTGCAGAAGAAATTCCTGCTACAGCATCTGGACCATGATTTTTTGTAATTCGATTTAATTCTTTTTTAATAAAATCATAAGCTTCATCCCAAGTTGCTTCTTCAAATTTTCCATTTCTTTTTATTAATGGAGTTTTTAATCTGTCTGGATGATCATAAAAACCAAATGCATATCGTCCTTTAATACAAGTATGTCCTGCATTTACCTCAGTCTCTTTAGGAGTGTCAATTGCTACAACTTTATTGTCTTTAATCGAAGCTTCAAGATTACAACCTACACCACAATATGAACAAGTCGTTCTAACTTTACTATCTACTGCGGCGGACTTAGATTGAAACACATCAGAAATTGCATCAGTAGGGCAAGTATGTGCACAAGCTCCACAAGATACACAAGACGAGTCACCAAACATCATGTCATTGTCAGTGGTAATTCTAGACTCAAAACCTCTACCACTCATTGTTAAAACAAATGAGCCTTGTATTTCATCACATGCTCTGACACATCTTCCACAATTAATACAGTTGTCTAAATTCATTCTCATGTAATCATGAGATGTATCTCTTGGAATACCTTTATGTTGTTTTGGGCTATTGTATCGGTGCTCCGATATACCTAAATCATTTGCAACAGTTTGAAGTTCACAGTTGTTATTAACTTCACAAGTACCACATTCCATTGGATGGTCAGTTAAAACTAATTCTACAATATTTTTTCTAAGACTTTGTAAATTGTCGTTAGTTGTAAAGATATGTTGGTTTTCAGCAACTGGTGTATGACAAGAAGCAACCACTCTTGTTGGGCCATCTTTTTCAAGTGCTACTTCAACTGAACATACCCGGCAAGCCCCATACGGTGCTAGGTTAGGATCATCACAAAGTGTTGGGACTTTTTTTTCGCCCACATAGCTTTTTACAAATTTTAAAATAGACGTATGATTAGGACCAATTTCGTATGGTTTTCCATCTATATAGGCAATTTTTCTTTTTTCTGAGCTCATTAATTATCTTTAACCATATCATTTTTCATTTCATCACCAAAGTATTTTAGAATATTCATTATTGGTGTTGGTATCGCACCACAAAGTGCACATAGACAACCTTTTTGCATAGTAACAAGCAATTCATTTAACAATTTAAGTGGAATTTTAGCTGTTTTTTTCTTTGCTTGATCAAACATCTCTTTACCTCTGTAAGATCCGAGCCTTCCAGGGAAGCATTTACCACATGATTCTTCTGCGGAGAATTCAAATAAATGATGAATATACTCAATCATTGGAAAATCTTTAGGAATACAGACTACACTTGCATGACCTAACATAAATCCTTTTGCTGTAAATTCTTGAAAGTCTAAATTAAGATTATTAATTTCTTCAAGAGGAACGACACCTCCTAGTGGACCCCCAACTTGAAATGCTTTAATTTCTTCTTTATATCCTCCACCAATTTCATTAAATATTTTGCTCATTGGAGTTCCCATATCAATTTCATAAACCCCTGGGTTATTAAAAAAACTGTCTAGGCAGACTAATTTAGTTCCTGCAGATTTTTTATTTCCTATTGCTGAAAATTTTTCTGCTCCATTGATAAGAATGCCCGTAGCTGCCGCTAAGGTTTCAACATTATTTACAACAGTTGGTTTTTTATACAATCCCTCTGTAACTGGGAATGGAGGTCTAACATCTACTTCAGCTCGTCTTCCTTCTATAGACGCAATCAATGCAGTTTCTTCACCACAAATATAGGCACCTTGACCAATACAAATATTTAGATCAAAAGAAAAATTTGTTCCTAAAATATTTTCTCCAAGTAGACCAGATTTTTTTAATTCATTGATGCAACCATTGATAGTTTCTATTGATTTTGGATATTCACCTCTAATATATAAAACACCTTCATTGCTACCAATGACATAGCCACAAATAATCATGCCAAATAAAACTTTTAAAGGCTGGTCTTCTAATAAATATCTATCTGAAAAAGCACCCGAGTCTCCTTCATCAGCATTACAAATCACATATTTTTTTTCAGAAACGGCTTTGCTGCAAAAATCCCATTTCATTCCTGTTGGAAATCCTGCGCCACCTCGACCAGTTAGATTTGAATCTAATAAAGATTTAATTATTTCTTTCTTATCTAATTTTAAAAATTGCGCTAAGTGTTGCTCAACTTGACTAATCGATGATAATTTATCATCCATTAAAAAACTTGTGGTTGCAAAACTTTTAGAAAAAAATTTATCTTGATTAATTTTTTCTCCTTTTAAAATTTGATCAATTTTTTCGATATCTTTTCCAGCATAGTTTTCACCGTTGTAATGAAATGCATTATTTTCATAGCAATGACCCAAGCAAAACATCTCACCAACTTTATCATTACCTAATTTTTCTTTTAACGTTTCTTTGAGTTTTTCTTGAGTGCCAGCACACATGCAGGCACTACCATTGCAAACAAAAGCTTTTTTTTCTCTATGTGCAGGTCTTAAAAACTCATAAAAACTTTCAGCTCCATGCAGGGTAGATACGCCTAGGTTATACTCTTTAGCAATATCTTTAATATCTTTAGGTGAATTACTTAAAACATTTTCAGAGATTTTCTTAAAAAGGTTGTTCTTTAAACCTACACGACCAGATAAATTACTTATGTTTTTTGACACGATTTAAAAATTTTTTTTACTTTATATAGTTACTTTTTGGTTATTTGTATAAATATTAAAACTATCCCCTTTTACGAAACCGATCAAGGTCATGTCAAATTTATTTGCTAAATCAATAGCAAGACTTGTTGGCGCACCAACACCAATCATAATGCCAATGTTAGTCATTAAAACTTTTTGAACCAGTTCAAAATTTAAACGACCTGAACAAGTGATAAACTGATTTGTGGGTTTAAGTTGGTTATTTTTTAAAACGCTGCCAATAAGCTTGTCCAAAGCATTATGTCGACCAACATCTTCTCTAATTGAGATTAATTTTCCATTGTTGTCAAATAAACCGCTGGCATGAATTCCACCTGTTTTTGAAAATTCTGACTGGTTATTTCTTAAGATATCTGGAGATTGAATAATGATATCTTTAGTAATTTTAGGTTCAGACGACGAAGGTTTTTCTTTTTTGATTATTTCAAGAGCATCTAAAGAAGATTTACCACACACTCCACATGATGAGTTTGTTAAAAAATCTCTTTTAATTTTTGTAATATTTACATTTTGTGAATTATTTAAAGTAGCCAATATTTTGTTTTGAATATTATATTGTCCAACTTTATCGCCAAAGCTTTCAATAGTATCAATGTGATTAATATCTTCAATAATTTGTTCGTTATATAAAAAGCCTCTTACCAAATCTTCATCATCTCCAGGAGTTCTCATTGTAATAGACAATATTTGATTAACCCAATTGTCTTGATCTTTATATCTAATTGAAATTTCTAAGGGTTCTTCAATTGAAATTAAATCATCAACATTTTCGATTTTATTAGATTTAAATTTTGCAACTTTATATTTTGAATTCATGAAATTATTTTAGAGGGTAATTCTTTTTAAGAATTAAACTATTTATAAAAATTGCTAATAAAATAATAATTAAACTTCCAAAAATTATTGGATTAATTAAGTATTCATAAGAAGTACTTGCAATGATTACAATAATTGGGTTACCACCAGCGGGAGGGTGGGTAACATCAAAAATAATCATTAAAAAAATACCAATACCTACCGCAAGAGAAATATTGATATAAATTGGTAATGGAATAAAGTTTACAAATAAGACACCTACTAAAGCTGTAATTAAATGACCAAAAAAAACATTTTTTGGTTGAGCAAAAGGACTTTCCGGATAACCAAAAAGCAAAACCATAGATGACCCAAAAGACGCAGTTAAAAATAATCCTAAAGTTGTTTTGTAAGTTAATAAAGTTAAAATCCCTATTGTTACACTAGAAAAGAAACCAGCAATTAAAGCTTGTGTTAAAATAGGTTTTGTAATTTTTTTCATTTTATATTTTTAAGGCTTTTAAAACTGTTCTTAGAGGAAGAAGCAAACATTCTTTTCTTGAAATATTTTTTTTATCTAAGATTTCCTTAAAATCATTCCAATGTTTTTCTGTATTTATTTTAACATCTGTAAAAAAACCTTCGGCAGTAGATATAAAGTCTTTAATTTCATGAATTTTTTTATGTTTAATTTTTCTCGATAAAAGACTTACAGAAGCTTGGCAATAAACACATGATTTACATTGATAGCCCATATCTTCTACGACATCATTTTTTACATTTAAGCTAATTTCCATTTCATCACCACAGATTGGATTTTTATTTTTAGATTTGTGCGTAGGGTTTTCTAATACTTTGTTGTTCTCTGTATTAGCAGCAATTTGTAAAATTTTTAAATCCATTATATTTCTTTAAATCAAATCTTAATGTTTTATATTTTGATTAATGGATCATAACAATATTTTAGGCGTTGTACTAGCCGGGGGACAATCTAAAAGATTTGGCGCAGATAAGTCTCAAGTCAATTTAGAGGGAAAAATATTGATAAACTATATTTTATCAGAAATTGTAGATGTATTTAATGAAATTTTAATTGTCGCAAACAGTAATATTGAATTTATGCAGTCTAAAAAAATTTCCAGAATTGAAGATTTTCAAAAAGATTTAGGTCCTTTAGGAGGTGTTCTAAGTGCCATGAAGTGGATTAAACAAAACAATAAAAATTATCAATGGATCTCAACATTTCCTTCAGACACTCCATTTTTTAAAAAAGAATTACTTGAAGATTTTTATGAAAAAATCAATTTTAATGAAAGTAAATTATTTTTTATAAAGTCAAATGACACAAGACATAATATTTTTGGTTTATGGTCTTTAGATTTGTTAAGTCAATTAGAGGAAGATTTAATAAAAAAAGGTGAGAGAAAAGTTGAACTTTGGGCTAATAGTATTGGTGTAAAAAATATTGATATGCAGTTTAAAAACAATGACCCTTTTTTTAATATAAACACTAAAGAAGATTTAGAAAATGCAAAAAAATATTTAAAAAAAAATGATTAGTTACATTCAGGCAAGAGCAATTTTAAATAAAGCTAAAATTAAAATTAGTGATGAAATTATTAATACCACTGATAGTTTAAATCGAGTTTCAGCACTGAATATTAAATCCCAATCCAATCATCCGGCAGATAATAATGCTGCTTTTGATGGTTTTGCTGTTCGTTCAAAAGATACTAAAAATTTATCTCAAAAATTTAAAATTATTGGTTCTATTGCAGCAGGTCACAAACCTTTTAAAAAAAAGATTAAAAAATTTGATGCAGTTGAAATAATGACTGGCGGGATTATACCAAAAGGTTTCGACACTATAATTCCTATAGAACAAATTGTTTTTTCACCTAATAAAAAAAATGCTCAATATATTTTGGTTAGCAAAAAGATTAGGAAAAATGAGCATGTAAGATTTTTAGGATCAGATTATAAAAAAAATGATTTAATTATCAAAAAAGGGACGATTATTCATTCAACACATATTTTAGCTTTAAAAACTCTTGGCATCAGTAAAATAAAAGTTAAACGAAAACCTAATATTTTATTTTTTTCAACTGGAAATGAAATTTCAAATAAAGATAATATTCCAAATTGGCAGGTAAGAAATTCGAATAGCCATTATATTAAATCTTTAGAAAGTAATTTTTTATTTAATTTCATTAGTGGGGGGATTTTAAAAGATAATCATGAACATCTGTTTAAAAAACAAATAAAAAAATTGGTTAATTCTAAAATTGATATGATTATTACTTCAGGCGCTGTTTCAGCGGGTAAATTCGATTTTGTGCCAAGTGTTATTAATAGTTTTAATTTGTCTAATTATTTTAAAGGTGTTGCGATTAGGCCTGGAAAACCAGTTCTCTTTGCAAAAATTAAAGGAAAACAAAAAGTAATATTTGGTTTGCCGGGCAATCCTATTTCTTCTGCAGCTTGTTTTAGATTTTTTGTCTATCCTTTTTTAATGAATAGCTTAGGGGCTTCTCCAGAAAAACCTATTAAGGCAATTTTAAAAAATTCTTTCCAAAAGAAGAAAGATTTTAC
>LIBV01000020.1 GCA_001438335.1 Pelagibacteraceae bacterium BACL5 MAG-120820-bin39 | reverse complement strand
AATGAAGCACTCCCTTTTATGGGTTACGTTGTGGGAGATTTATTTGGAGTTGAAGCAAAAATATTTAGAATTTCTTTTTCAGGAGAGCTAGCGTACGAGATTAATGTTCAGTCAGATCATGGATTATTCATGTGGGAAAAAATAATGGAAGTTGGAAAAGAATTTAATATCCAGCCTTATGGAACAGAGGCTTTATCAACATTAAGAATTGAAATGGGCCATGTGGCAGGACCAGAATTAGATGGTAGAACCATACCTTACGATGTTTCTTTAGAAGGTCTTATTTCTAATAAAAAAGATTTTATTGGAAAAAGATCACTTTCGAGAGCTGCTTTCAATAATAAAGAGAGACAAAAAATAGTTGGTCTTGTACCTGTTGATAGAAAATCCAGTATACCAGAAGGTTCTCATCTAGTTAAAGATAAAGATGCTCAACTTCCAAATCCTAAACTAGGACATGTATCTTCTTCTTGTTGGAGTGTGGAAAATAATAATCCATTTTCTTTAGCGATTATTAAAGATGGAAAAAATATGATCGGTCAAAAACTTTACGCTTTATCACCATTAAAGAATACTGCAATTGAAGTAGAGGTTATCTCATCTCATTATGTAGACCATGAAGGAACAAGGGTAAGATCATGACAAATATATCATCATTAAATCAAATTCATAAATTAGGAAAGTTTGGAGACCATGAAAACAAAAGTGAAGAAAATTTATTAAGAATATCTGAAGTTTCAAATATTTGTATTTTTCAAATTGTAAAATTTAAAAATTCAAATTTTGATATTAGTAAAATTAAGATTGATGGTTTAGATTTACCACAATCATTAAAAACAAATTTTAATGAAATGACTAGAATTTTGTGGGTTGGGCCTAATAATTGGTATGTTTTTTCAAATAAATTAGACCTATATCAAACTGAAATTAATAAATTTGATGATCTAAATTTTGCAATTACCAATATTTCTCATTCAAGAGCAATCATTGAAATTGAAGGTGATTTAGCTGATGAAGTTTTAAAAAAAGGATGTCCACTCAATATAAATCATTTGGGAGTGGGCGATTGTGCAAATTCAGTTTATAATGGTATCTCTGTTACAATAGATTTTATCTCTAATAAACCTAAAAAGATAAGAGTATCTGGATTAAGAAGTTTTGGTGAGTCTTTGTACCATTCAATTACAGACGGATCTTTAGAGTATGGTTATATAGCAGTTTAAATATATTAATCTCTTGTAGCAATAAAAACTCCAATAGAAGTAATTATAAATCCTACTAGATCCCAAGCAGTAAAAATCTCTCCTAAAAAAAACCAAGCCATAAATGCTGATGTTGGTGGAATTAAAAAAAAGATAGAAACAGTTTTACTAGCTGAATTATGTTTTATTAAGAACATTAAAATTGTGAATGCTCCAAATGAAACTAAAAATATTTGATGACTCATTGCAATAATGAAAGTTTTGGTAAAATTAATTTCTAAATTAGTAAAAAAAATAACAATGAGTAAATGAAAGATAAAACCACCAGTGGCTTGATAAGTATTGCTAACAGATAATGGTAAATTATTACTTAATTTTTTTTGCCAAATTGTTGATATTGTGATTGCAAGCAACGCAATTAACGTTGCTACCAATCCAAGGATTGGGATATCTGAACCAACATCAATACCGAGCACAAGAGTAGCGCCAATAAAACCTAGAATTACGCCTAACCACTGCTTATAAGTAACTTTTTCATCTAAAATTGGACCGCTTAAAGCATTAGTTAAAATTGGTTGAAGGGTTACTATTAAAGCAGCGATTGCAGTTGGCATACCTCTTGAAATAGCAAAAAAAACTCCACCCAAATAAAATCCATGAAACAAAACACCACTAAAAAAAGATTCAATAAAGTTTCTTTTGCTTATTAAAATTTTTTTATTCGTAAATATCGAGAATAAAAAAAACCCAATTGCTACTATTAAAAATCTAAATGCTAATGCAGAGAAGGGGTCGCTATTATCAATAATTGGTTTAGTAGTAATAAATGCTGACGACCAGAGTAATATAAAGATAAATGGAAAAACTTTGATCATTTATTTTTATTTAAGATTTAATTTGAAATATTTAAAATTATTAAATTATCTTGATTGCTTTCTTTGCACCAAAGTTCATAACTCTCACACATACGCCATAAAAAATTAGAAGCTTTTTTTGATAATTCAATTAATTGGCTACTTTTAGAGTCATATAATTTTGGGATTTTAATTAATTCTTTAATCATCATATCTCTTTGTATCTCTAAAAGTCTGATTGTTTCATTAGGAATTTTTTGATTAGTTTCATTGTCAATATAGTTATTTTTTTTAAGTTCAACGAGCCACTGGTTATGAAATTCACCACTACTTAATTTTTCATAATCATCAGTCTCTATAAATTTTTCGATCGCATCATCTAGAGAAATATTAGGATTTATTTTTTTAAATTCACTAATTTTAAAATATATTATCTCAGCAGCTTTTAATACGTAAGGCTTATTAATTGTCTCTGACATTCTTACTTTTATATTTGTTCATGGAAGAAATAGCTAAAATTAAATTTGGATCTAAAAATATTTTTGATGATTTAACTTTTTTAAATGATTTATATGCAAAAATAGCAATGGGTAATTCTGTACATCCTAAAATTATTTTTTTACATTTTTTACCTATTAAATATTTAATGGCAGGTTGAATTACTTTTTCAGCAGCTTTGACGTTACCCATTTTTACCAATTTTATTGCTTTATTTACACATTCAGTTTGCAAGTCTTGATTAGGGAAAACAAGATTATAATTTCTATCAAAAATTTTATTATAAACTCCTGTTTTAAGAGTCCCTTCTGTTGCCAACAAACCTATTTTAGAATTTTTTTTACACATTTTTTTTGTTTGTTTAAAAACTTCCTTTGGCATATTTATTATTGGAATATTAATTTTTTTTCTTAAATCATCGTACCAATAATGAGCTGTGTTGCAGGGAATAACTATGAATTTACATTTATTTTTTTGGAGGAGTCTACACCCTCTCAATAAGCTTCTTAATACTGTTAAATATTTCTTTTTACTTTTTTTATTGATTAATCGGTTAGATAAATTTCCAGTCTGTACCCCAATAGACTCAGGTCGACCTGGTATATTTGATTTATTATAAAGTAAAAATAGTGGATATTCTTGATCAATTTTACCTCTATTCAAAATAGCAAGCTTGTTACAGAAGTCTAAACCAGCTTGAGTTCCCATTCCTCCAAGAATACCTATCATAAAGAAAATAATTTTTTATTTGATTGATTTGTTGATACCTCTCATAAAAACAAGAACCAAACAACCTTTTTTTGTATAAGACGAATGTTTTGTTCCTGGTTTAAATGATACAAAATCACCTTTTTTGAAAACTTTACCATCAGGATCTTTAAGCTCACCTTTTAGCATAAAGAACTCTTCATAACCTGTATGCATATGTGGTAAACTCTTTGAGCCTGCATCCATTTTAAGAACATATGTTCCAAAACCACCATTCTTTTTGGAATAACTAATTTTATGCCAACTCATGCCTGGAATTTTTTTGCCATAATTATCAAATGGTTTAAATTTAACTTTATTAATATTTGTAATTTGTCTATTTGGCATATTTAATTATAACATATACTTAAAACTTATCATGCAAGAAATTTATATTGATAGATCTGGAAGTGGTTTTCCTTTAGTTTTAGTTCATGGATTTTTAGGCTCATCCGACATGTGGAGATACCAGAAAGATTTTCTTAAAAAAAATTTTACAATAATAGCGCCTGCTTTACCTGGCTTTGGTGAAAGCTCAAAAATTAATTCTGTAAGTAGTATTGAAGAAATGGCTAGTATAATTATTAATTCTATAAAAAAATTAGGAATTGATAAATTTCATTTAATGGGTCATTCAATGGGAGGGATGATTGTACAAGAGATGGTTAAACAATCTCCATTAAGTATACATAAATTAATTTGTTATGGAACGGGACCAATAGGCGATATTCCCGGAAGATTTGAGTCAATTGATGTTTCAAGAAAAAGATTAGCAGATGATGGTTTAAAAGCTACTGCTTATAGAATTGCTAAAACTTGGTTTGTAAAAGAGGATAGGGCAAAAAATTTTTTTTTATGTAAAGAGGCTTATGAAAATGTGATAAAAAAATCAGCAGATGACGCTTTAGTTGCAATGAAAAATTGGTCAGGAATTAATAATTTAAAAAATATTAAGAATGAAACTCTAATTATTTGGGGAGAATTTGATAAAGCTTACAATTACAAACAAGTAGAAACTTTAAATGAAAATATTCCTGAAAGTCGTTTACAAATAATTAAAGGATGCTCACACAATGTTCATCTTGAAAAAGAAGATGAATTTAACAGTTATATTTTAGATTTTTTAAAAGACTAGTTTGTTGGCTATAAATACTAAAATTCAATTAAGAATTAGATTACAGCCAACAATTATTTTAATGAAAATTATGCAGTTTTTAAGTTAACTGCTGAAGGACCTTTAGGACCATCTTCAACATCGAAAGTCAAAGCTTGACCCTCATCTAAACCGTTCATACCAGCATCTCTTACTGCTGAAACATGTACAAACACATCTTTTTCTTTATCTTCTCTTTCAATAAAACCAAAACCTTTGGTTGGATTGAACCATTTTACTTTTCCTTGTAGACTCATATTTATCTTCTTACTTTTTGTTATTAATTTATTACTTATAATTAAGTAATTTGAGCTTTGTTTAGATTTTTATTAGTTTTGTCAACAAAATATCAATATTTTTCTAATTATTAATATCAGTAGTGACTATTAATTTACTTAAATAAACAGAATTAATATCCTCTTTATAGTGCGCAAAAGGTTTGCATGGTTCAAAACCACATTGTTTAAACAGTTTTCTCGCTGGTTTAAAAAAATCACTAGCACCAGTTTCAATACTGAGTTTTTTAATGTTAAGTTTTTTTGCTTCTACAATAAGATGGTTAATAATTTTAATACCATTACCTTTTTTTCTAAAATTATCATGCAATCTTATTGATTTAAATTCGCCATGTCCTTCCTCTAGAAATTTTAATGCGCCACAGCCCATTAAAGTATCGTCTTCCCACAAACTCCAAAATTTTATCGAAGGCACTTTAAGTCCAGGTATATCAAGAACATGAGCACTACCTTCTGGAGAGGCTGCTCTTAATTCTATAAAATGTTTTTTGAGAAGTTGATTGACTTCAGGGTGGTCAAAATTTCCCTCTATAGATGTTAACATTCAAATTAATGTCGTTAGGTGACCCATTTTTCTTTTTTGTTTAATTTCTTTTTTTAGATAATCATAAAAAAATTGATTATCTTTTAATTTTGGACTTTCTCTAAATGGGATAATTTGATCACCAATAATATTAATCATTTCTGCGTTAGATAATTTTTTTAATGGTATTTGTTCTAATTTGCATACAGCTCTAATATGATTTTCAAATTGGCTGACGTTATATGCGTTAATTGTCAAATGTCCAGAATTATGTACTCTTGGTGCAATTTCATTGACGTATAAATTATCATTTCTGTCTATAAAAAATTCAACACATAGAGTACCAATATATTTTAATTCCTCAGATATTAATGTGGCCCATTCTTTAGATTGCTCTAATAATTTTGAGCTAATATCAGCAGGAATTTTTGAATGTTTTAGAATTTGATCTTCATGTCTGTTTTCAATTGGCTCATAAACCTCGTACTTACCTTTATCAAATCTTGTAATGATTACAGAAATTTCTTTCTTAAGTTTAACTAATTTTTCTAAAATATATTCTTTTGAAAAATCAATATTAAGTGATTCAAAGTCTTCTAAATTTTTTATAGGATATTGACCTTTACCATCATATCCCATTGTTGTTGTTTTTAATATCCCAGGAAGCAAATCCTCTAAGGGCATGATATCATCTTTATTCTCAATAGAAGCATATCTGGTTGTTCTGATATTTAGTTTATTTACAAAATCTTTTTCTGCTAATCTATGTTGAATAATCCTATTAACAGAAGGCTTTGGTGATACAGGTTTGAATCTATTTAATTCATGAAGTGTTTCGTAAGGAATGTTTTCAAATTCATAAGTAATTACGTCAACTTTATTAACAAACTCATTAATTTTTTCTTTATCATCGTAAGAACCATGAATAAATTCGTTACAAAAATTTTGCGCAGGTGCATCTGCATCGTCACAGAAAATATAAGTTTTTATACCTAGTTTTTTTGCAGCAACAGTCAACATACTACCTAGTTGACCTCCGCCAATAATACCAAGATTTATTTCAGACATTTATTTAGGTATCTTTTTTACAGATTTTGTCTGTAACTTTCTCCAATTTAATAATTTTTTTCTAACAGTTGAATTATTATTTGCTATAATAGATGCAGCCAGTAAAGCGGCATTAATTGCACCATCCTCACCGATTGCTAATGTGCCAACGGGTATACCTTTAGGCATTTGTGCTATTGATAGCAAACTATCTAAACCTTTTAGTTTTTTACTTTCAATTGGTACACCTAAAACTGGCAATGGCGTTAAGGCAGCAATCATCCCTGGTAAATGGGCAGATCCACCTGCACCCGCTATGATTACACCAATATTATTTTTTACTGATGATTTAGCATATTCATACATTCTATCAGGAGTTCTATGCGCAGAAATTATTTTAGTTTCATAAGAAACACCTATATTTTTTAAAACTTTTTCAGCTAATTTCAAAGTTTTATAGTCAGATTGACTTCCCATAACGATTGAAACTTTTAATTTATTATTTTTTTTCATGAAAATAAGTATTCAAACTTTATTTCAAAATTAGGTTCAAATTTCAATAAAATTAATAGAATTTGAACAACTTATTGATATTGTGAAACTATATGAAATTTAAAATAGACAATCTTCAATACTGCAATTGGTCTAGAGAAATTTTTGAGATTAATAGGATGGCTGGACTAGATGCGGTGCATGTTACTCTAGTTTATCATGAAGACTATGATGAATTTCTTTTAGAAACAAAGAAATGGCAAAAATTATTCAAAGAAAATTCAGATTTAATTTTTTTAGGAAGAGATTTCAAAGATATTGACAAAGCAAAATCAGAAAAAAAAACAGCTATATTTTTTGGGTTTCAAAATTGTTCACCAATTGAGGATGATATTAAGTTGGTTGAAAAAATTCATGATTTAGGATGTCGCTTTATGCAACTAACCTATAATAACCAATCTTTATTAGCGACTGGTTGTTATGAAAAAAATGATAGTGGCGTCACTAATTTTGGTAGAGAAGTCATAAAAGAAATGAATCGTGTGGGTATTGTTGTTGATATGTCTCACTCAGCAGAGAAAAGTACATTCGATGCAATTGATATAAGTGAAAAACCAATAGCAATAACTCATGCTAATCCATTGTTTTGGCATCCTGCAAAAAGAAATAAATCTAATGATTTATTAAAAGCTCTAAGTGAAAATGATGGAATGTTGGGATTATCACTTTATCCGCATCATTTAAAAAATAACACAGATTGTACATTAGAAAGTTTTTGCGAGATGGTAGCTAAAACAGCAGAAATAATGAATGTAAAAAATATTGGTATTGGATCTGATTTGTGTCTAAGACAACCTGACTCTATAGTCGAATGGATGAGAAATGGAACATGGTCAAAAAGTAGAAATTATGGAGAAGGTTCAAAAAATAAACCAGGTTTTCCAAAGCAGCCAAACTGGTTTGAAGATGCTAGAGGTTTTTCAAATATTGAAAATGGGTTAAAAAAAATAGGTTTTTCCGAAATAGAGATTGACGGAATACTAGGAAATAACTGGTATAATTTTTACAAAAATATTTAAATGAAAATAGAATTAAGAAATCCCAATGTAGTAATGAAGCTTTCAAGGCTGGGCTCTTTTCATCAATCAAAACTTTCTTTTTTGAGAAGTTTTTTAAATGAATTTAAAGATTGGGAGTATAAAAGAGATCTTTTTGATCTCGATGATGAGGGATTTGGTAGCGCAGTTTATTCATTTAAAAAAAAAGATAGAATTTACTCTCTTGTATGTTTTGCAAATAAAATAAGTGATGACGAAAGATCTGATAGAGTAATTGCAACAAAGTGGGATGCAGCCTTTACCTTGTATGATGGATCTCCTGCTAGAGAGGATATTGAAAGATTAAAGAATGAAGTTCCCAAACAAGAAGTTGGAAGATTGTCTTACAAAGAATTAACTCTTTCTAGAGCCAACAAATCAGTACGAGTTTTTGATCATGTAGTGAACAATCTAAGTGAAGGAAAACAACCCGATTTAGATTTATTGTCATCAGTAGGTTATTTATATAGGACCACCGCCGTTTACGGCTCTGGTAAATTTGGGTTAGCTGATCGTTTTAGAATAAAAAATAGGGAAGAGATTAATGGACCATTTAGATTGGAGATGATGTTAGTTTATTTAGTTAGACAATTTACTTTTGATCAAGTTAATCATGTAGCTAAGTGCAAAAATCCCACTAAAGCAGTATCCCTAGATAAAAGAATTTGTAAAAATTTAGGTATAGGGAATTCCACTGGATTAGGAATGGCACCTTTTATAGTAAATCATCCCACATTATTGAATAACTGGATTTTAGCTAGGGAAATAGCATTAAAAAAAATTAGAGAAATAAAACAAGTTAAGTCTCAAGACAGTCTATTATTTAAAAATAGTTTAAAAAAGTCATTAGTAAATATTACATCCTGGAATACTGAGAGCACCTATCAACAAAAAAAAATTAAAGATTTATTAAAGGATGTTCAAAAGGTAATTAAATTCACTGAAAATGATTTTAATTTTAATGAGGAATATCCATTTAATAAAATTTATTTGTGGTTAGAACAAAATTCTTGTGAAGAATGTACTGAGTATGTTGTTTCAATTATGATGGAACCTTTCGATGATATTATAAAACCATTAATTCATCAAATGAGCTCTGATGAGGATCGTTATTTTAACATTCCAACCTCAAGAAAGGTAAATGAATTAAAAAATATTTTAGAAGATAAATATTCAGAAGTTTTAAATATTGATTTTGATAAAAAAGAAAATAATCAAAAATTCTGGTTCATTTCAAAAAATAAAGAGGAGCCTAGATTAGCAGATAGATATATTGAGCAAGGTTCAGAATTAGAACAACCGCTTGCAATTGCAAGAGATATAAAAAGACTTTATGAAAGAATTAAATCTTTAAATAAGGATGTTTCCATAGCAGAATTTTTAATCAATAATTCAGATTTAAGACATGTTGTAAGAAGAGCATTTATTATAGAAAAATTTCCATACTCTGAAATTCAAGACAATACGATAAGTGAAAAAATAATTCCTATAGACATGTTAAGATTAAAACTTTCTTTTTTTGGAGCGCTTAAATTTGATCCAAGATCTGATAAATGGTTAAGAATATGTATGTTTCAAGGAGCGCCTTTGCCAACTGATTTAAAAAATTATGATGATCAGTGGGTCTATAATTTAGATCAATAACATGAAATCACTCAGTGAAATAGACACAACCTCTAAACGTGCAAGCCGTGCATCAGGATTTTCCTGGGGTATTGCTGAAGAGGTTGGTAAAAATATTAGATTATTAGAATTATTTGGATTACCTGGTATTAAAAATTTAACCCAATATTATTTAGATCGAAAATCAAAAAAATATGAAGATTTAAAAATTATAAATCAAAAAAACATTTCTAACACTTTAGCATTTTGTCCAATTATTGCAGGTGTAAGTTTTTTAGATCATTCAAAAAAAATTGAAAATTATACTAAATTAATTTTTGAAAATTTAGCTTACCCTATACTTTTCTTGCCATTTTTAAGTAGAAGCTCAGAAATAATGGGCAAGAAGATATCCTTATCATTTGATGAAAATGAATTTTTATTAAATTTAAATGTGAATATTCTTGTTAATAAAAATGATAACCAGATTTTGCCCTTAGCAAAAAAACTTGAGGTTAAAATTCTTGAAAATGAAGATAGTTTTAACGATGAAGAATGGAAAAACCTTTACGCTTTGTCAGAGGAAACTTTTGTTGAGGAGACAGACAGTTTAAAACAAAGTGGTGCAGGAGCAGGTTTGACCGATAATGACTGATGATCTTGATGATAAATTGATAAATGAAGAAGATTTAGAAGATTTTAATAATCTTTGTGATGAATGTAAATCTGAAGATGAAAGCGTTTCTCAAAATTTAATTTTAACAGGATTTAAATTATGTAAATCTTGTAGGTTATCAAAAACCATCTTTCCAATTTAGCTAATTTGACTAACAGGTAAGAAATCCATTCTACTCATTACGAATGAGATGGATAAGAAAGCTATGATAAGGAATGATAAGAAAACAACCCCAAAAGCTTTTAGATTTGATTTCAAATTAAGAACCTGTTTGGTTGCAATAATCAAACCGGCAAAAATCCAAAATTGAGTTAAAAAAATTATTGGTATCATTAAGTTAGGTGTTACAGCAAAAAATCTTAGCAACCCAGGAGCATGTGCAAAACCAACGGCAGTTAAAACTTTTTTAAAAGGGATTTTTGAATCTTTATCTGGAAACAACTTAACCCCAATTACAAATATAAAAATAGCCCAAACTAACCAAGTTAAAATTGCTGTTAATCCTGACATTGCTACAGCAGTTTTAATAACTGTATTTGCTGCAACTGCACCAGCTAAACCATCTAAGATCATAATTAATCCAGCGAAATATATTGAAGCTTCACCAAAATTTTTATTATCTTTGTAAAGAGATTTATCTAGTTTTATAGATTTGAAAATAATACTTAGAAATTCACCAAACATTTAATCTTTATTTTTTTTATTTTTTTGTTCTTTGTAAGAAACAACTAATGGAAATATTATTAAAGCAATAGTGATAATAATGCAAACCGCAATTAAAAAGAATTTAGTCATGAATTATTGGGGGAGTTAAAACTCCCCCAAAAAAAAGATTTAGCCTTTTACAACTTCTCTGGTATTCGCGTTGTAAGACTCTTTGAAAGGGATATCTACTACTACTGCATCAACAGGTGTTCCTGGAGTGTCAGAGTATTTTTCTGGTAAATGAACTTTATATTTAGTTCCAATTTTACCTTTTGGAAATCCATTTGAGTTTAAAGTTCCATCAAATGGCACATATCCCATAGCAATGTTTTGTTTTTTCTCAGGGTGATACCAAGGAGAAGTAATAAATCCAACAGGATCTCCACCACCTTCATTTGATACTAACCAAAAGTCAGGAGCGTATTCTTCAATTGGTTTTCCACCTAATTCAAGACCAACTAATTGTAGCTTGTAAGGTTTCTTACCAGCTCTTAGTTCATCTCTCATCTTTTCAAGAGCAGCTTTTCCAACATAATCAGCTTTTTTATTCCATTCACCTTTTCCAGATAATGAAACTTGGTATCCTAAATTACATTGAAAAGGATTGTGTTGATTGTCCATGTCTTGTCCCCAAGAAAGAATTCCAGCTTGGATTCTTCTATGGTGAGCAGGTGCAATAACCATTAAGCTATGTTTTTTACCCGCTTCAAGCACAGCATTCCACATATCTTCAGCATACAACATAGAGTCTCTTAAATAGATCTCATATCCAGCCTCGCCTGAAAATCCTGATTGAGAAATAATAACATCTCTTCCACCTACTTTAGCAGACGCTAAACCATAGAAAGGCATGTTATCAAAATCAACTTGATCGCCACATAAGTCTTTCATTAATGCTTTTGATTTTGGTCCTTGAATTTGTACAGGACTGACATCGATTTCATCAATATGCACATCAAATCTACCATCAGCATTAACACCTTGTAAGTAAAGTCCAATATCACTATCAGATAAACTGAACCAAAACTCATCTTTAGAAATTCTTAAAAGAATTGGATCATTTAAAACGCCACCATAAGCATTACACAAAATAACGTATCTCGCTCTCATTGGAGAAATTTTAGTTGCATCTCTTGTAATTACATAATCAACAAATTTTTCTGCATCCGGACCTTTGACTTGTATTTGTCTTTCAACAGCAACGTTCCACATAGTTACATGATTAACAATTGCATCATACTCAACCATTGCTCCACCATCTTCAGGTTTTATATAGCCTCTTGGATGATAAATACGATTGTAAACAGTTGCTCTCCAACAACCTGCTTTCATTGATAAATGCCAATATGGAGATTTTCTAACCCTTGTTGATATTAGCAATTCTACTTTAGTCGGTCCACTTTGTCTTAAATTATAAGGAACCTTTCTGTCAGACTGATCTACTGACGTCACATGTCTTACTTTATCGTAATTAAACTCACTAGACATATTTGTTCTCCTTCAACCACTTGTTAGTTTCCTTCAAGCCGCCGAATGTATAAATGTGGAAGTTATCAGTATGCGATTTAACTTTCCCAATTAAATCATTAGGGTCTTTAGGTTTCAATAAATCTAGTGCCTTACTGAAATTAGATTTAAGAAAATTTAAGGAATTTTTTGCTCCAACAATATTAGCAAATTTAATTAAGCTAGATATTTTCATGGGCCCAGTAATTCCAACATGCACTGGTACGCTTTGTTTAGAAATAAAATCAACAATAGGCTGACTATCAAGTAACCATTGAGTTACAATATAATCAGCGTAAGGCTTCTTATCTATCATTGCTTTTTCTAAATCTGTATCAGGAATATCAGGACTGCCTTCAGGATGACCGGCAATACCAATTTTTATTCCATTAAAAAAACCTGTTTCTAAAATTTGAAAAGAACTATCAAATTTGCCAATGGGTTCTCTACCTCCACCAATGACTAATGCTTGTTTGACACCCACATCTTTACATCTGGTAACGTAATCTTTTAATTCATTTTCATCTTTAATAGATCTAGCTGGAAAATGTGGTACAGGATTAAATCCCTTTTTTACTAAATCTGCAGATTTTTGGGCGGTCTCTCTATAGTCCTCTCCCGGAAGCATAGTCACATAAATATCGTTAACTTCTGGTAGGGTTTCAAGGTCAGTGTGTGGACTAATCTCCAAAGAGAAATTCATTTTTCCGAGATGATTATCTTATTTAAAATAAGTGTCAAAGAAATTCATTTCTCCAGTCTAACAAGTCGAGATTGAATTTTATTTTGATTTTAGTCCAATTATGGTAGCGTACAGGATGTTGAAAATAGACCTAGAATTTAAAAATGGTTTTAACTTCAGTCTGAATTGTCAGACAGTATTTCAACAAGTCATAATTAGAGAATCGTAGAAATTCTTCTTTTTTTTCAACCTAAAAGGAGGATTATGAATAATAAAAGAATAAAAGAATTATCAGACATATTAAATTTAGATCAAATAGAAGTAGTTAAAAAGCCAATACTAGAAGCTCATGGCCTGCCCAATCAATGCTACACCAAT
>LIBV01000019.1 GCA_001438335.1 Pelagibacteraceae bacterium BACL5 MAG-120820-bin39 | reverse complement strand
CAAGATTTACTTCTTGGAATGTAATTTCAGTATTTGGTGGCAATTGACTTACATTATCTAAATCAGCTGAAATTATAGTTGCGATTTTAGGATAGCCTCCAATAGTTCCATGATCAGCCAACATCATAATAGGATTACCATCTGCAGGAACCTGGATGACACCTTTAACTAATCCTTCTGATTTTATATTTGTACTTATAATATTCTCTAACTTAGGTCCTTTTAATCTTATACCCATTCGGTCCACGAGACTTGTAACCATAAAATTTTCATTAAAGAATATATTTTTTGCTTTTTCTGAAAAATAATCAAAATTTGTTCCTTTAATTACTCTAATATTTTTATGAAAATTATTTTTGTATCTAAGTTGTCTTATTTTAAAATCAGAATTCAATTCGTTATTTAGATAAATTTTTTGATTTATTGAAAATTTCTTACCTTCGTTGGGCCCTATATTAGCTTTAGTATTAATTGAGGAGCTGCCCCATATTTTTTCAACTTCAAAACCATTTTTTACAGATAAATAGCCATACAAAGAATTTTTGGTTGATTTTATATCCAGTTGATCTCCATCATTGATAATATAATTTTGATAACATTGACCCTGTTCAATTAGATCATTATTTCGAATTATATCAAAAATTACATCTCCAGTAATACAAACTCCAATTTTGCCATTATGTAATTTTAATAAAGGACCCTGGAATGCAAATTCAACAACAGGTTCGTCTATTAAATTATTTAAAATGAGATTGGATAGTTTAAAATTTTTCTGATCCACTGCACCACTCATAGTTACACCTAAGTGATATAAATTATTTCTACCTTTATCTTGAATAGTAGTATTTATCCCTGCTCTTAGTATTTCAAAAAAAGGCTTATTATTTCCAATTGTCATATTCTTTTTTATTAATTTGATAAAATTTAATTTTATCACCAGGGTTGATTAAAATAGGATTAAGCTCATTATTTTTATTAAAAATTTTTAATGGCGTATTGCCAATAATATTCCAACCTCCTGGACTTTCTGAGGTATAGATATTGGTAAATTGTTCAGTTATACCTACAGAGCCTTCTGGAACTTTAACTCTTGGAGTTTCTAGTCTTGGACATTGTATTTTTTGATCTATATCACCCAAAAATGGCATTCCAGCAATAAAGCCTGTCATATAACAAAAATATTCTTTACTTAAAAAAAGTTCTAAAATTTCTTCTTTTGATTTATTTGTTAATTTATTTAACCTTTGAAAGTCCAGTGCAAACTCATCTTCTGTACAGATTGGTATACTGACTTTTTTAGATTTTATATTAGTCTGTATGCTAATCTCTAAATCTTCAATAAATTTTTTGATCTTCTTAAAGTTCGCTAATGTTAAATCAAAGCTTACTATTAATTTGTTATACGAGGGTGTTAGATTAGTAATGCCCTCAATCTTTTTTAAATCTCTTAGCTCAGTAATTTTGTTAAAATAATTAATAACATTAGAATTTATTTGTTGATTAACTTCAGAGCCAAAATCACAATAGACAGCTGCGTCACCAAGATTTGATATATTTTTTATCATGAGATGTTATAATAAAACTATAAAAGCCATGGAAATTAATATCAATTGTGATTTAGGAGAAAAATCAAAGCATCACTCCAATATTCATGACCCTGAACTATTAAACATTGTAAATTCAGCAAATATTGCTTGTGGCTATCATGCAGGCGATGAAGAAACTATGAGGCAGGTAGTTGGAATTTCAAAGAAAAATGGTGTCAGTATTGGTGCACATCCCTCATTCAATGACCCTGATAATTTTGGCAGAAAAAGAATGAATCTAAATAATGAAGAAATAAAGAAATTAATTGTAGAACAATATGAAATTTTACAAAAAATTGCATCTGAACATGGTGAAAAAGTAACACATATTAAACCTCATGGTGCACTCAATAATATGGCTTGTGAGGATATTGATCTTGCAACTATTCTTGCGAAAACTATTTATGATATCAATAAAGATTTAATATATTTGGTTCCAACAGGATCTAAAATGGAGCAAGCAGCTTCAAAACTTAATATGAAAATAGCCTGTGAAATATTTGCTGACCGAAACTATGAGGAAGATGGAAATTTAGTTTCAAGAACAAAACCTAATGCATTAATAACTAATCCAGATGAAGCAAAATCACATGTATTAAAAATGGTAAAAAATCAGGCACTCAATTGCTACACAGGTAAACAAATACCTTGTAAAATTGACTCTGTATGTATACATGGTGATAACGAAAGTTCATTAGCTACAGCTAAAATAATTAGAGACAATTTAATAGAAAATGGACTTTATCTTAAAACTTTGATAGAGCTAAAAAAATTTAACTAATGATTAAAAAAATATTTATAATTTTAATTATATCTTTAATATTCAATGTGCATTCTAATGCAGCAGGAACAAGTAGTGAGTCTGATAATAAATCAGATTATGATAAAGCAGTCACTCTTATAAAGTCTGCAAAAACATTTGAAAAAAAAGGCAAAAATGACAAAGCTTTAGTTAGATATGAAAAAGCTCAAAAATTATTAATAAAATCTAATAATGAAAAACCTCTCCAAGCTGATACGCTAAATTATTTAGGTTTTAGCACCAGAAAATTAGGTGACTTTGAAAATGGAGAAAAATATTATTTATTAGGTTTGGAGATTGACCCAACTCATATTGGTATTAATGAGTACTTAGGTGAATTATATGTTGCTACTCAAAGAATAGATTTAGCTAAAGAAAGATTAGAAGTTCTGAAAAATTGTAATTGTGAAGAATTTCAAGAGCTTAAAGAAATTATAGATGGAACCAAAACTACAAAATAGAAATAATTAAAAACCTTGTTAGAAGATTCAATTATCCTAATTCAAATAATATTCATTGACGTCGTCATGGCGGCAGACAACGCTATTATTATTGGAATGATTGCAGCAAATTTTGCTACTAAAAATCGAAATCAAATAATTTTGTGGGGCTTGTTTGGAGCATTAGTATTTAGAATAATATTTGCTTTTTTTGCCTCTTATTTATTTGGATTTGCGTATGTTAAAATTATTGGTGGATTATTATTAATTTGGATCGTAAATGATCTAAGAAGAGATTTATTTGATACTAAGCAAATAAAGTCTCCTACCTCTGCTGCGAAAGAACCATCATATATTCAAAGTGTATATAAAGTTTTATTTGCAGATATAACTTTAAGCTTTGATAACGTTATTGGCATTGTTGGAGTTGCAAAAAATAATATAAATTTACTGATATTTGGCCTATTTTTGTCTGTAGTTTTAGTAGGTACACTTGCAAAATATTTTGCTGAGGTAATAAGGAAATACAAATGGTTCGGTTACATAGGATTAATTACAATTATAATAGTAGCCTTACAGCTAATTATTAGTGGTCTAAGTGATTTAGATATCTTATCAATTAACGAAAGTTTTAAACGTTTCTTTTAATAAAGATATTTTTTACTAGGATATTTTTTATTAATTACATCTAATCTAAATTGTTTAACAGCAGAACCAATATATTTTCTTAAATTTATATATTCTTTTACAAATTTTATTTTAGATTTTGTTAAACCTAAAATATCATCAGTAACTAATACTTGGCCATCACAATCTACCGAAGCCCCAATACCAATGGTTAGTATCTTTAACTTTTTAGTTATAGATTTAGATAAATTTTTTTCTATTCCCTCTAAAACAATTGAAAATACTCCTGCTTGTTCTAATGCTAACGCATCTTTGGTTAATTGATTGATTTCTTTTTGTGTTTTTCCTTTAGATTTAAATTTGCCTTTTACCGATTGAGGTAAAATTCCAAGATGTCCCATTACAGGAATTTTATTTTTAATTAAATTTTTAACTATTTCTAAAATTTTTACACCACCCTCAACTTTGATAGCATCACATTTAGTTTCTTTAATAACTTTTTTACAATTCTTTAATGCTTCAGATTTAGTTCTGTAAGTGTTATATGGCATATCGACTACCATTAAACTTTTTGTAATACCTTTTCTTACACTTCTAGAATGTTCAATCATCATATCTAATGTAACTTTTCTAGTTGTATCAAAATTGTATAATACCGAACCCAAAGAGTCTCCAACTAATATTATATCTGTAAATTTGTCTAATTCTTCTGCTACATTTTTTGAATAAGCAGTGAGACAGACAATTTTAGATTTATTTTTTTTTGCTTGTAATTTTTTAAAGATACTCATTTGGAGGATATCACCATGTTCCAGTATTCTGCATTGAAACCCAAGGTTCTTTTGGATCTAAATTTCCCTCTTGTAAAATTTCAATAGAAATTTTATCAGGTGATCTTACAAATGCCATATGTCCATCTCTAGGAGGTCGATTAATCGTATAACCTAAATCCATTAATCTTTGACAAGTTTCATAAATATTTTTAACTCGATAAGCAAGATGTCCAAAATTTCTTGAACCCTCACCTAAATTATCGCCATCCCAATTATATGTCATCTCAATTTCAGCTTTATCATCATTTGGTGCGGCAAGAAAAATAAGAGTAAATCTTCCTTTTTCATTTTCCATTCTTCTTGTTTCTTTAAGTCCCAATCCATCACAAAAAAAACGAAGAGACTCTTCTATATTTTTAATTCTGATCATGGTGTGTAAATATTTCATATTATCTATTTATATTAAGATATTACTCTAACTCAATAGTACTAGGTGGCTTTGATGTTACATCATATACTACCCTATTTATGCCCCTTATATTGTTTACTATTTGGTTGGAAACAGTCTGCATAAAGTTCTTTTTAAAATCATAGTAATCTGCAGTCATACCGTCCTCTGACGTAATGGCTCTCAATAAACATAGAAATTCATATGTTCTATTATCTCCCATTACCCCTACAGTTTTAACTGGAAGTAACGCTGCATAAGCTTGCCAAATTTTATGATAAAGGCCATGATCTCTTAAAGCTTTGATAAACAAATAGTCAGCTTCTTTTAAAATTTTAATTTTTTCTTTAGTTATTAACCCTGGCATTCGAATTGCTAGTCCTGGACCAGGGAATGGGTGTCTTGAAATAATATCATGATTTAAGTTAAGCTCTAATCCTAATTTTCTAACTTCATCCTTAAATAAAAATTTTAATGGCTCAACTAATTGAAGTTTCATTCTTTTTGGTAAACCACCCACATTATGATGAGACTTAATTTTAGAAGTTTGACTCCCAGTGACTGATCTGCTTTCAATTAAATCTGGATAAAGAGTTCCTTGAGCTAGAAATTTTACATCTTTTATTTTTTTAGCATAACGTTCAAAGATTTTAATAAATAAATTTCCAATAATTTTTCTTTTTTTTTCAGGATCTGAAACATTATACAATTTAGATAAAAATTCCTTTTCAGCATTGACGTAGATTAAATTTATTTTTAATCTTTTCTTAAAAGTATTTACAACTTGATTTTCTTCATCTTTTCTTAACAATCCAGTGTTAACAAAAATACAATATAATTTTTTGCCAATAGCTTTATTTAATAATTGAGCAACAACACTGCTATCCACGCCGCCTGACAAAGCACAAATTACTTTATTATTACCAACTTGATTCTGCACTTCTTTGATTAATTTAATTTTTTGATCTTTAGAAGACCAATTTTTTTTGAATTTACAAATTAGAAAAATAAAATTACTTAAAATTTTTGTTCCATTCTCTGTATGAGTAACTTCAGGATGAAACTGCACACCATAAAATTTTAGAGATTTATTTTCAACAATTGCAAATTTAGAATTTTGACTAGATGCTATAACTTTAAAATTCTTTGGTAGTTTCGATACTTGATCTGCATGACTCATCCATACATTGGATGATTTTTTATTTTTAAAAAAATTATGAATGATTTCGCTATCATTTTTTTTATAAATATTTGCTAAACCAAATTCACGGTGTTTAGATTGCTTAACACTTCCCCCCATGACTTTTGATAAAATTTGATGTCCAAAACAAATTCCTAAAACTGGAATACCATTGAATAATATTTTTTTGTCAAAAGAATATTTGTTACTTTCATAAACATTTAAAGGTCCACCTGACAATATTATGCCTTTTATCGTCTGATCTATTTTGTCATTGGTAATTTTTTTATGGCTTATAATCTCTGAAAAAACTCCTAATTCTCTTGTTCTTCGAGCAATTAACTGGGTAAATTGTGATCCAAAATCTATGATTAAGATCTTATCTAGATTTTTTTCAAGACTCATTTTTTGGTTCTAAATTATTCAGTGTTTTTATAATTTCGTCTTTCTCACTGCATAATTTTTTACAAACATTAGAAAAAGTTTCTGACAGGCTTTTAACTTTTTCATAATTAGTTTTCTCTAATGCAATCTTCATGGACATTAAAAGTGCTTCCTCATTGCTTGGCTCTAGTAATAGCGTGGTATCTAGGTTTTTTTCTTCTTTTCTTATATCTTTTTCTACTTCATAAATTTTTGCTAAATATAAATATGAATCTGAGGCTTTGGGATTAAAAATAATACTTCTTTCAAATAAAAATTTGGCATCTTCATATTTTTCTTCATTGAATAACTTTAACCCTTCATTAAAATATTTATCCTCAGCAAACACAATAGAGCTATAACTTAAGACAAAAACAAAAGTTAAAAAAAGTTTCTTAAAATATATCATTAATATTTACTATCATTTTTAACAACATCGACATTATGCACCATACTTTCGTAAAAGCCTGCTTTTGTTATTTTTACAAATTGAGGTTTATCTCTTAAGTTTTTAATTTGTTTAGATCCAAGATAACCCATTGACGATTTTAAACCACCAATTAATTTATAAATTATACTGCCCACAGCACCCTTATATTTTACAAAACCCTCAACACCCTCTGGCACATATTTGGAAGTATCTTTTTGCTTGCTTTGAAAATATCTATCTGCAGAACCTTTATTCATTGCCCCTACAGACCCCATGCCTCTAAAGCTTTTAAAATATTTTCCATTTTTTTTAATTAACTTACCTGGGGTTTCATCGGTTCCAGCAAATAATGATCCTATCATTACCGCATCCGCTCCTGCAGCAAAAGCTTTAGCTAAATCTCCAGAGTATTTTATTCCACCATCAGCAATAATTTTTACTTTTTTATTTTTTACACCTTGTCTGACTGATAGGATTGCACTTAATTGAGGAACACCAATTCCTGCAACTAGTCTTGTAGTACAGATAGATCCAGGTCCAATACCAACTTTTATAATATCCACTCCCAATTTAATTAAAAACTTGGCCGCTTCAGCTGTTGCAATATTGCCTGCACAAAGAGCTATTTTTTTATTTTTTAACTTTTTGATATGTTTAATTATTTCTGAGACTTTTTTTGTATGACCATGTGCAGTATCAACAACAATTAAATCAACACCCTCTTTTAGTATTGCTTCGGCTCTTTTTAATTCATTTGGACCAGCGCCTACGGCAGCACCAATTAATAATTTATGTTTTTTTACTTTTTGAATTTCTTTAATTTGCTCTTTTATCTCTAAGTTTCTGTGAATGACACCAACGCCTCCTGCTTTTGCTATGGCAATAGCCATTTTACTTTCAGTAACTGTATCCATAGCTGATGTTAAAAGTGGTATTTTTAATGATAAATAATCAGTTAATTTAATACTTGTGTCTACTTCTGATGGTAATATTTCTGAATAGCGCGGGGCTAGCGTTACATCATCAAAGGTTAGTGCTTCTTTTATAGGAACCATAATGATTTATATATGATTCATCTAAATTTTAAAGTGTCTATCTAAGATTTTTACAAATAATAAAACTTTCTTTGGAATCTTTTCTGCTCGATTTTGGTTTAAAAATCTTAACTTCCTTATAAATGGATTTTCCTTGAGCTACAATTTCATTAAATGTGCCTCCCATAAACATTTTTGAAATAAAAAACCCATTATCTGCAATAATGTCTTTAGAAAAGATCATAGCTTCTTTACATAATTCCCCTGTATAAATAGAGTCTATATTTTTAATACCAGTAGTATTTACTGCCATATCTGACATTACCACTTGAGCTTTTTTTTCGAGATTTTCTTTAATTTCATCTTGAATTTTCTGATCTGTAAAGTCACCCTGAATTTGAAGAGTATTTCCGATGGGTTGCATTACTTTCAAATCAATCGAAATAATTTTACCACTTTTAACAACTTTTGATGCATATTGTGACCAACTTCCAGGAGCTGCACCTATATCAATTACTGTGATACCTCCTTTGAAAATTTTAAATTTTTCATCAATTTCAATTAATTTATAAGCTGATCTTGCTCGATAACCATCAACTTTAGATTGACGAACATAAATATCTCTTCGTTGTTTATTAACCCAATTTTTTGAGATTCTATTTTTTTTCAATTAATTATTAAATCTAAGTTTCATTTCAATTAAATCACCATCAACAGTTTTAACTTTTGAAATAAAGTTTTTATTATTTCTTATTTGATCATTATTTTTTCCAGCAAAATGGACTATTCCTATTTTGTGGTTTGGCAAATAAGGTTCTACTAACGTATTTTGCTTTGTGTCAAACTTCAAAGCTTCAATTAAAGTCCAATTACAATAAGCGGGAAGTATTTCTACTTCTTGTTGATCACAATAAATTGTAATATTCATCGCTATTTGTTCTGATCCCCAAATTTTACCTGCTGATAAAGCAATCTTTAAATTTTTTTGCCAAATTTGCCAGTGTGGTGCGTTAGCTTGTAATGCAAATACTCCGATATTCAAATGAGGTTTTAAAGCAACTTGTCTTGCTATACTTTCAGAAAAACCTGATGACTTTGCATGTTTATAATTTTGAGATTTTATTCTGGCAAAACTACCGAGAAACCATTCTGCTCTAAGCACTCTTCCATAGGCTCTATCAGCAGATGTAGCGATTGATAATTTATTTTTTTCACAACCTTTATAATATAGTTCAATTGTTTCCCATGAATTTACCCAAGCGTCTGCATCGATCCATAAATATTTTTCATAATTTGGAAAATATTTTGGCAAAAATGCTCTTGACACTTGGCTCTTAAGCCATTCTTTTCCTTTTACTTTAAAATCTGGAACTTCAATATCCCACTCAGCGGATTTTATTTCATCCACTTTTAATGATAAAATTTCTTTTTGTTCTTTAGTTAATCCGGCATCTAATATGCAAATTGCTAAATTATCACTTTCCTTAAATCTTTTAATTGAGTCTATTAAATCATTAAGTAATTCAAAATAATTAGCATCTGCTAATGATATAATGACATTTTTTTTCATTACAGTATGTCTTCAAGATCTTCATTATCATCAGTATTAACTTCATTTTGATTTTGTTTTTTTAATTTTTGATAATGAAAAAAACTAATAGGTAATAATAATAAATATATTGAACTGCTAATTACAATAACATCAAAAGTATAAATTAATAATAGTCCAAAAAATAAAATTAATCCAAAAAGTAAAAATATTGTCGCTTTTCTAGGAATTATAATTTTTTTAAATGAATAGCTTGGAAATTTACTTATTAATAAAAATGAGGTTGCTATGAAAAATATTGGAGTTACTACCTGATAATTTATTTCAACAAAATTAAAATCACTCAAACTAAAAATTAAAGGTAATAATACTAAAATTCCTCCAGCAGGCGATGGCACTCCTTCAAAAAAATTATCTCTCCATGATGGTTCTTGGTTTGAACTAATGTTAAATCTAGCAAGCCTTAATGCTACACAAATTACATATATTAAACTTAATAACCAACCAAATTTCCCAAGAGTATTAAGCATCCAAAAATACATTATAAACGCAGGGGCTACCCCAAAACTTATCATATCTGTAAGTGAATCTAATTCTTTTCCAACTTTAGATGTACCTTTAATCATTCTTGCAATTCTGCCATCTAAACCATCAATTAATGCTGCAAACATAATTGCAATTATTGCAAGATGAAATTCTCCACTCAAAGCAAAACGAATAGATGTTAAACCAATGCATACTCCAATTAAAGTTAACATATTTGGCAAAAGCATTCTGGCACTTTTTTTTTCTGCAACTACTTTTAAATTATTTTTCTGTTGTTCAATCATCTATCTTTTTGCTAATAGCGTTTCACCTGAAATAGTCTTTTGACCTATTTTTACTAAAGGGTTATAATTTTCGTAATAGACATCTGCTCGACTTCCAAATCTAATCATGCCGATTCTCTCACCCTGTTCAAGTGTTTGGTCTTTATGTGTCTCACAAACAATTCTACGAGCAATGAGGCCCGCTATTTGTACAACAATTATCTCATTACCGTGATTGTCTTTTAGCTTATAATAATTTCTCTCGTTATCTTCACTAGCTTTGTCAAAAGATGCATTTAAAAATTTGCCTGGTTTGTATAAAATATCTTCAACTTTACCTGCACACGGAGTTCTGTTTACATGACAATCAAAAACGTTCATAAAGATACTGATCTTTTTGAATTTTCTATTTTCTAAGCCAAGCTCTTTAGGACCTTCGACCTCCTCTACTTTAATTACCTCTCCATCAGCTGGGCTGACAAGATAATCATCATCATTGATAATAACTCGATCTGGATCTCTGAAAAAATAATATACCCAAACAGTTATAAGCAATCCTAAGGTTCCTAAAAATGAACCAATTAAATAAAATAACATCGTCATTAATCCAGCAATGATTAAAAACTTAAAACCTTCTGTGTGAATTTTTGGAAAAATTTTACTAAACATATTTCTATTAATTGATAATTTTTGATTAATATGTATATAAAACAGCGAAATTCAATTATTAAGATATATATTTGTTAAATGAGCAAAATAACAGTCAAAAACCCAGTAGTAGAACTAGATGGTGATGAAATGACCAGAATAATCTGGGAATTTATTAAAAGTAAACTCATTCTTCCTTATTTAGACCTTGGAATTGAATATTACGACTTAGGTATGAAAAGTCGCGATGATACTGATGATCAAATTACTATTGATGCAGCAAATGCAATTAAAAAAATTGGTGTAGGTATTAAATGTGCAACTATAACTCCAGATGAAGCGAGAGTAGAAGAATTTGGATTAAAAAAAATGTGGAGATCTCCTAACGGTACAATCAGAAACATTATTGGCGGTACAGTTTTTAGAGAACCAATAATATGCAAAAATATTCCTAAACTTGTGCCAACATGGACAGATCCTGTAATTATTGGAAGACATGCTTTTGGAGATCAATATCGTGCAACAGATTTTAAAGTTCCTGGCAAAGGAAAATTAGAAATTAAATGGACATCTGAAGATGGTAAAGATGAAATTAAGCACGAAGTATTTAATTTTACTGGACCGGGTGTTGCTCTATCTATGTATAATTTAGATAAATCCATAGAGGATTTTGCAAGATCATGTTTTAGTTACGGCCTTATTAAAAAGTGGCCAGTTTATCTTTCAACAAAAAATACTATCTTAAAACAGTACGATGGAAGATTTAAAGATATATTTCAAGAAGTGTTTGATAATGAATTTAAAGAACAATTTGACCAACTCAAAATTACATATGAACATAGATTAATTGATGACATGGTAGCTTGCGCTATGAAATGGAGCGGCAAATATATTTGGGCTTGTAAAAATTATGATGGTGACGTTCAATCGGATACGATGGCACAAGGATATGGTTCACTAGGATTAATGACTAGTGTTCTTCTTACTCCAGATGGAAAAACTATGGAAGCAGAAGCGGCTCATGGAACTGTAACTAGACATTATCGAATGCATCAACAAGGCAAAGAAACTTCAACTAACCCTATTGCATCTATTTTTGCATGGACAAGAGGTTTAGCACACAGGGGTAAGTTAGATGGCAATGATGAATTAATTAAATTTGCAAATACTCTTGAAGCAGTTTGTATTGAATGTGTAGAAAATAATGCAATGACAAAAGATCTTGCAGTTTTGATAGGACCTTCCAGTAAATATTTAACTACTAATCAATTTCTTGATGAAATTGATGCTAATTTAAAAAAGAAATTAAATTAAAGATTTTAATTTTTCAAAAGCTTCGTTAATTTTAGTTTGATCTTGTCCACCTGCTTGAGCAAAATCTTTTCGACCCCCACCACCGGTGCCACCAATAATTTCAGATCCTAACTTAACAAAGTTTACAGCATCATATTTGGAAGTTAAGTCGTCGGTTACACCAACTGCAACACCAACCTTATCTTCTTGACTAGCAAATACAATCACAATTCCCTCAGCTAATTCTTTTTTTCCACTATCAACTAGCTTTCTTAATTCTTTTGGGGGTAATCCATTCACTTTTTGAAATCTTACTTTTGTACCATTGATAGTTTCGTCGATGATTATATTTTTTGATTTATCTTTTAAAATGGAACTTACAGAAAGAAGCTCTAATTGTTTTGTTAAGTTTTTAATTAAAGATTTTTGATCTTCCTGATCTAAATTAGGTTTGCCACCCAGTTTGATAATCTCTTTTGCAAGAGTGTTTATAGTTTCTTCATTCTTTTCTAAAGAAAGACTTGATAATTTTTCCTTATTTTGAAGATAATCATCCAATTGTTTATCTCTTAATGCCTCTATTCGTCTTACTCCTGCTGCTATAGAAGACTGACTAATAATTTTAAATTTTCCAATATCGCCAGTGTTTTTTACATGTGTGCCACCACATAATTCGGTTGAAAAATATTTACCTTCATCTTCTCCCATTGATAATACTCTAACTTCTTCTCCATATTTTTCTCCAAACAAAGCAAGCGCTCCATTTTCAACAGCTTCATTGGGGGTCATAATTCTAGTTTTAACTTCAGATTTTTTTTCAACCATTTTATTCACAAATTTTTCAATTTGAGTTATTTCTTCAGGTGAAATTGGTTTCATGTGACTAAAATCAAATCTTAGACGACTAGGCTCTACTAAAGAACCTTTTTGTGTGACGTGCGAGCCTAAAACTCTTCTTAAAGACTCGTGTAATAAATGAGTAGCTGAATGATAAGCTCTAGTGTCATTTCTTCTAGTGACATTTATTTTCATTTCAACATTTTGTTGTAATTTAATTGAGCCATTAATTACTTTTCCATAATGAACAAATAAATCACCCAGTTTTTTTTGAACATCAGTTACTTCAAATTTAAAATCTCCAGATACAATCTCTCCCACATCGCCTACTTGACCTCCAGATTCTCCATAAAAAGGGGTTTGATTAGTGATTATCATTCCTTCATCATTCTGATTTAAAACTTCTACTTCTTTATTATTTTTTAACAGTGACAAAACAAGACCTTCGGCTTGATTAGTTTCGTATCCTAAAAATTCTGTTACTCCCAATTTATCCTTTATTGAAAACCAAATATCTTCAACTGCAGAATCTCCTGAACCTTTCCAATTTTTTTTAGCAAGTTCTTTGCTCTCTTTCATTAAAGTTTGGAATTTTTCAGTATCAATTTTTAAAGATTTATTTTTTAAAATATCTTCTGTT
>LIBV01000018.1 GCA_001438335.1 Pelagibacteraceae bacterium BACL5 MAG-120820-bin39 | reverse complement strand
AAAAATATGCTTGTAATTAAACCGGATGAGTGTATAGATTGTGGCGTTTGTGAGCCAGAATGCCCAGTTGATGCTATAACTGCAGACACTAAACCTGGTAGTGAACGATGGTTAGAAATCAATAAAACATATTCTGAGATCTGGCCAAACATAAGTGAAAAAAAAGATCCCCCTGCGGATCATGAAAAATTTAAAAATGAGCAAAATAAGTACGAAAAATATTTTAAAGAAAATCTTTAAAACCAAATCACCCAAAAAAGTTAAAGAAAAAGCTGTAAAAAAACCAGCTAAGGTAAAAAAAGTAGTTACAAAAAAAGTAACTATTACAAAAAGTATTAAATCAAAAAAAACCTCAATTAAAAAATCTGCAAAGCCAATAGACGAAAATGTTGAAATAAAAACAGATAATTTGAGAATTTCTAAAAGTAACGAAGTTAAACCAGAAATTAAAAAAGTAAAAAAACAGGAAACAGAAAAAAGAGAATACAAAATTAAAGATTTTGTTGTTTATCCTAAACATGGTGTTGGACAAATTACAGAATTTAAAAAAATTAATATTGGAGGAATCGACGTTGAAACTTACGTGATTAGATTTGAAAAAGATAAAGCTAATGGAATGGTCCCTGTAAATAAGCAATCAAATCTAAGACCTTTAGCAACAATAAATCAAGTCAATAAATGTATCTCTATCTTAAAAAGTAAGCCAAGAATTAAAAGATCTATGTGGAGTAGACGAGCTCAAGAATATGAAGCTAAAATTTCCTCAGGGAAAATATATGAGCTAGCTGAAGTTGTAAGAGACTTAAATAAAGGTGATGACTTAATGGTTGATCAATCTTACAGTGAGAGACAATTATTTGAAAAAGCCTATGAAAGAATATTGTCTGAATTCCAAATAGTTTTAAATGTATCTTTAGAGGATACACAAAAAAAATTAGATAAAGCCTTAAAAAGAAATTTAGAGGTACAAGCTAAAGCTCCTGCAACAACTCCTAAATCTCCTACTGTAGATTTACCGGATGAAGAACCAATCACTGAAACTGAGGCTGAAGAGCCATTAGACGAATAAAAAAAAACGCCTCTCACACGAATCGTTATGAGAAGCGTTTTTAATAAAGAATACTAAGTTACTATCTTCTTCTTTTTTTAGCTTTCTTAGCTTTTTTCTTAGTTTTCTTTGCAGCTTTTTTCTTAGGCATCTTTAGCTCCCTTTTTTAGTTTAACGAATCAAATTGATTCGTTCTTAAGTTATTTTTATTTTTTTATGTAAGTGATGTCAATTCTTTAATTAAAAGCCAAATTTCTTAAAAAAAAATTTTTTATTTTTTTTAATTTAAATTTTTTTTATGAAAAAAAGTTAATGTTTACGGGTATTATAATCAAGTTTAAAAACAAACTTAATAAAGTTTTTCAAAGTCATCTTTATATTTTTTAATTATTTTATATCTTTTTAGTTTGAGTGTGGGTGTTAACATTTCATTTTCAATTGTAAATTGTTCTGAAATTATAAAAAATTTTTTTATTTTTTCTATTATAGATAAATTTTTATTTATTTTATCAATTTCATTTTGAATAACTTCATTAGTTAAATCTTTTTTGTCTTTAGCAAGAACTAATAGAGCAACTAAATAAGGTTTATTGTCCCCATAAACTAATGCTTGCTCTACAAAATCAATTTTAACTAAATCATTTTCTAATTTAACAGGTGAAATGTTATCTCCTCCTGGAGTTATTAAAATATCTTTTTTTCTATCAGTAATTTTTAAATAACCCTCTTCAAAGTGACCAATATCTCCAGTAGACAACCATCCATCAATTAATACTTTTTTAGTCTCTTCTTCGTTGTTCCAATACCCTAACATTACATTCTCACCTTTTACTAATATTTCTCCATCGTTTGCTATTTTTACAGAATTTCCCTCAAAGGGTGGGCCAACAGTTTCAATTCTAATATCTGAAATTGGATTGCAGCTAACCACCGGTGATGTCTCTGTCAAACCATAGCCCTGTAAAGTTGGTAGACCAATGGCGTTTAAGAAAGTACCAACCTCATAATCTAATGCTCCACCTCCAGAGATAAAGGCTTTTAGAGATCCTCCAAACTGAGATTTAATTTTTTTTCTTACTAATTTATTACATAAAAAATTAATAATTTTATCCGCTGTTGATAATTTTTTTTTTTGTATTATTTTTTTTCCCAGTTCTACTGTTTTATTAATTAAAAATTTTTTAAAACCAGTAGTCTTATTAAAATTAGAGTTAATTTTTTGGAAAAGATTTTGATAAAATCTTGGCACAGCAGTCATTATTTCTGGATTACAATCGTTCATATTTTTAATTAATTTATCAATACTTTCTGCATAAAAAACTTTTGCTGCAACAGCAATTTGAACAAACTGTACTGTGTGTTCATATGAATGAGACAACGGTAACCATGTTAAAAACTTAGGATTAAGAGAAATAAATTCCTGCAAAAGTTTATATGCTCCTTCACAGTTATTTAAAATACCACCATGGCTTAGCATTACTCCTTTTGGATTACCTTGTGTGCCTGAAGTGTAAATTATACAGGCAATATCATTTCTTTTTATATCTAAGTTAAAAAAATTTTTTTCATTAAAATCACTTTTACCAAAAATATTTTTAATATTTATGATCTCAACATCATCATAGTTTTTAACTTCTTCAAATGTAATTACTGTTTTTATAAAGTTTGTTTTTCTTACAATATTAATTAATTTATCTAATTGAGCTTGATCTGAAGCAAAGATTATTGAAGGCTTACAATCGTTTATTAAATATTCATAATCTCTTTCGGTATATGTTGTGTAGGCTGGAACCGTAATCCCTTGAGACAGCATAATTGCTAAGTCACTTATCATCCATTCAGGTCTGTTCTCAGAAACTAACAAACATCTATCTTTTGCTAATATTTTACTATTTAAAAACTCAGACAGCTTAACAATATTAGAATACGTTTCGCTCCAAGAATAAGTATCTTTAGTAGGATTTTTTAATGATGTTAAGAATTGATTGTTACTTTTTTGATTTTCAAATTGATTATAGAAGAGTTCCAGAAGATTATTATATTTTTTAAAGTTCATTTTTTTTGGTGGGCGAAGAGAGAATCGAACTCTCACTTCTTGCGAAACACGATTTTGAGTCGTGCGCGTCTACCAGTTCCGCCATTCGCCCAATTGTTTTAATAATTATAATTAAATAGTATAAGAACTAGTTTTATATTAAAACCTAAAAATGTTTAAATCACTTTATAAAAAATGTTTAAATTTAGCGGGACATAGAAAGTCAAATTTTTTTCTAGGCTTAGTGTCTTTTGCAGAAAGTTCTTTTTTTCCTATACCGCCTGATGTCATGATTATTCCTATGGTTATAGCCAAACGAAAGAATTTTTTTAGAATTTTTTTAATTGCCTCAATTTTTTCAGTTCTAGGTGGAATTTTTGGTTACATGCTGGGTGCAATATTTTTCGATTTAGCGATGAATGTTATACAATTTTACGGCTATGAAGAAAAAGTCACTAATTTAAAAGCTAGTCTCATTATCAATGAGGGATTTTTTGCATGGTTTGGAATACTTTTTTTAGCTGGTTTTACACCACTCCCTTATAAAGTTTTTACAATAGCAAGTGGTTTAATAAGCTTTAACTTACCTGTTTTTATTTTAGTAAGTTTAATTTCAAGAAGCTTAAGATTTTTTATAATTTCTTACCTTAGCTACAAGTTTGGTTATTTATTTGATAACTTCATGGAAAATCATGGATCGAAATGGTTTACTATAATTGGAATAATTATTATCTTAATAGCGACAATTTTATATTTAATATTTAAACCTCATGGATAAATTAAATAAAAATAATACTTTATTACTAGTTTTTTTTATTAGTATTATTGCTTTAATTTCGGCATATTTTATTGAATATATTCTTGGTCATCAACCATGTAATCTTTGTCTAATCGAAAGAATACCTTACGCTCTATCAATTATTATTATTTTTTTAATTTACAAATTTAAGCAATTTGAAAAAATACTTATTATGCTGCTAATATTAGTGTTTGTTTTTTCTTTTATTGTTTCAATTTATCATTTTGGAATAGAACAAGGCTATATTAAAGAGTCTCTAGTATGTGATTTACAAAATGGGTCTAAAATTTTATCAAAAGACGAATTGTTAAAAGAACTACAAAAAAAAACTGTTAGCTGTAAAGATGTGACATTTAAGTTGTTTGGATTATCTTTGACTACATTTAACATTTTTATATCGCTTTTAATTACAGGAATTTTAGCTAAAAATTTTTTAAATTATGAAAAAAATAAATAATAATAAAGTTGAAGAATTTATAAGAGTTGATCACGCCGGTGAAAGAGGAGCAGTTAAAATTTATGAAGGACAACTACTTGCTTTAAACACTTTGGTTAAAGATGAAAGTTTAAAAAAAACTATAGAGGAAATGAAAGTTCATGAAAAAGAACACTGTGAGTTTTTTGAAAATGAAATTAAAAAAAGAAATATAAAACCTACTAAATTTTTGCCTTTGTGGGATCTTTTAGGTGTTGGCCTTGGTTTTGGATCAACGCTCTTAGGAAAAAAAGCAGCCATGCTATGTACTGCTTCTGTTGAAGAAGTAATAGATAAACATTATTTAAATCAAATTAATCAATTAGGCTCTAATGAGAAAAAATTAAAATCAAAAATAATTAAATTTAGAAATGATGAACTTCTTCATAAAGATATTGCTTATGAAAAAGGGGCTACAAAAAAAGGTGCTTACGCAATACTTGATAAAATCATTAAAACAGGTTCAAAAATAGCAATTAATATTTCAGAAAAAATATAAATTTAAATTAAGATTCTAATTCTACATCCCAATATAAATAGTCCATCCAGCTCTTATGCAGAAAGTTTGGGGGAAAATTTTTACCATTTCTGTGAAGATCCTCTGTAGATGGTTGATATGGAAGTTGATTTAAACTCATACCAGAGAATTTTAATAATTTTCCACCTTTTTTTACATTACAATCAGAACAAGCTGTAACAACATTTTGCCAATTAGTCTCTCCACCTTTAGATCTTGGAAGTAAATGATCAAAAGTAAGTTCATGATTGCTTCCACAATATTGGCATGAAAACTTGTCTCTTAAAAAAACATTAAATCTTGTAAAACTTGGTTTCGACTGAGGCGCTATATAACTTTTTAAAGCTATAACGCTTGGCAATTGCATTTCAAAAGATGGGCTTCTAACTACTCTATCATAATTGCTTACAATGGTAACTCTATCTAAAAAAACAGATTTTATAGTATCTTGCCAAGACCATAAAGATAAAGGGTAATAACTTAGTGGTCTATAGTCTGCATTTAAAACTAGTGCAGGACATTTTTCTAATGAGATATTTTGTTCTAAAAAATTGTTCATTGACTAAGTTTAACTTAATTAGAAAACTATATCAATAATAACCAATAATTAAAATTTTTTTAGAATATAATTTAGAGCTATACTTGAAGCTTCAATAGGAATATGATGTCCACAATTTTTTATTAAATGAGTCTCTATATTAATATTATTTCTAATAAAAAAATCTTTTGCTTCTAGTAAAAAAGTAGGTGAAACAATATCATCTAGGTCTCCATGAATTAAAAGAGTATCCGTTGATGATTTTTTTCTCAATCTCAAATCTTCTTGATTAATTATTTTTCCAGAAAATCCTAATATACACATAAATTCCGAACTAGCAGTCAAACCTAAATTAATAGACATCATACAACCTTGGCTAAAGCCTGATATGCATATTTGATTATTAGATAAATTATACTCCTTTTTAATCTCCTCAATATATTGTCTAAGTTTTATTTCAGCTTTTTTAGACTCAACTAAAATATATTTTGAATCATCATTAGTTAAATCAAACCATTGATAGCCATTCGGATTAATAGAGCATTGTTCATGACCATCAGGGCAAAGAAAAATAGTATTAGGTAAATGTCTTTTCCAGCTAACTGATAAGATACTAATGTCTTTACCATCACCACCATAACCATGTAATAGTACAACTGCATTTTTGATTGGATTACCATTTTCTGGTTTAATAATTGTTGAATTAAGGCAAAATGTCATAGTGGGTTAAATATGTTTTTTATTTTTTAAAACACTTTACAATATAAATATGTTTTCAGGAATATTAGTTAAACTTTTATCCATTGTTTTATTAATTGCTGTTGGTATTGTTTTAATATTAGGTATTGGAACTTTGCTTAAAGGTGGAGAAACAAGTAAAAAATATTCAAATAAATTAATGCAGTTAAGAGTTTTACTTCAATTTATTGCAATTCTTGTCCTGGTTGGATTTGCTTATTTTTTTAAAAATTAATTATATTTACTAAGCCACTCTAAAAATTTTTTATCACCAAAATCAATTGACCCAATTATTCTTGCGAATTCTTCGCCTTTTTTATTAAAAATAATTGAAGTTGGAACACCTCTAAGAAGAAAAGTCTTTGCTAAAGTAATTTCCGGGTCAAAATATATTTCCATATGCTGAATCTGTAAATCAGTAAAAAATTGTTCAGCTTTTTTGACACTATCTTGACCAATATTTATAGGAAAAATTTTTAAATTACTAAATTGTTCGTTATTTTGAAGTTTATCTAAAGATGGCATTTCCTCTTTGCAGGGAGCACACCAAGTAGCCCAAAAATTTAATATGACTAAATTATTTTTAAATTCACTAAGATATATTTCTTGGCCTTTAGTATCTAAAAAAAATACACTATCGTAGGTTTTTGGCTCTTTATTAACTACAATATTTTTTATATCTGGTTCTGTTGCAGCAAATACGTTGTTAATTAAAAGAATAAATATTATTAAAAATCTCATGTTAATAGGTATAAGTTTAATATCATGGCAAAAAATAAAAACAACCAGGCAATATGGAATACGAGAATAAAAAAACAATCCTCTTTGTTTCAAAAGATTGGTAATTCAATAGACATCGACAAAAGACTTTATAAGGAAGATATTGCAGGATCAATTGCCCATGTTGAGATGTTATTTAAACAAAAAATAATATCTTTTAAAATCAAAAATAAAATTATCTATGGTCTTAATAAAATAGAAAAAGAAATTTTAAAAAATAAATTTGAATTTAATAAAAAATATGAAGATATTCATATGAATATCGAAAAAAGACTTTTTCAAATAATTGGTGATGAAGCAGGTTATGTTCATACGGCAAGATCTAGAAACGATCAGGTCATAACAGATTTAAAAATGTGGATGAAGTCAGCCACTAAAGAAATAAATAAACAAATAGATAAGATTTTAAAAAGTACTTTAAAAGTTGCTGAAAAAAATATTGAAACCATTATGCCAGGTTTTACTCATTTGAAGAATGCACAACCAATTTCATTTGCACATTACTTAATGGCATATGTAGAAATGTTTAGCAGAGATAAAAAAAGATTTTTTAATAATTTGGAAAGTTTAAATGAAAATCCATTAGGTGTTGCAGCATTAACGGGCACTTCATTTAATATAGATAGATATTACACAACTAAAAAACTTGGCTTTAAAACACCAACTAATAACTCTGTTGACACGGTATCAGACCGAGATTTTGTAGTAGATTTTTTATATAGTGTTTCTGTATGTTCTATGCACATTTCTAGAGTAGCAGAGGAGTTAATAATTTGGAACTCAGATGGTTTTAATATTATTAAACTTTCAGATAAAGTAGTTACAGGATCCTCTATCATGCCTCAAAAAAAGAATCCGGACTTACTGGAATATTTAAGAGGAAAATCTGGAATTACATATGGAAATTTATTTTCTATGTTAACAATTCTGAAAGGATTACCTTTATCTTATTTCAAAGATCTTCAAGATGATAAAGAAATAATTTTTAAATCTTACGATACAATAATTAATTGTCTTAAAATATTTGATGAAATTTTGAAAAATTTTTCACCTAATAAAAATAAAATGTTAGAGTTAGCAAATAATGGATATATTACAGCAACAGACTTAGCAGACTATTTGGTTAAAAATCATACTATGTCATTTAGAGAAGCTTACCAAAAAACAGCGGCAATTGTAAATCTTGCAGAAAAAAGAAATAAAAAATTAGAAGAACTTGATATTAATGAATTAAAAAAAATTGAACCAAAGCTAACGAATGAAGTTTTAAAAATTTTTGATCTAAAAAATTCAATTAATTCAAAAAAATCATATGGAGGAACTGCTTTTGATAATATTAAAAAAATGATATTGAAATATAAAAAGCAACTATGAATAAAAAAATAAGTTTAATTATTATACTGTGCCTATTTCTAATCTCCTGTGGAAAAAAAGGAGATCCTGTATATAAAGAGCCTGAAAACAATGCCAAAGTTTTTGACACCCAATTTAAAGTGGTGCTATGAAATATTTAGGACAAGAATTCTTCATTGAAAAAATAAAGGCTAAATTAATTGCAAAAAAATTTGGAACTCCAGCTTATTGTTATTCATACTCTAGACTAAAAGAAAACATTGAAAATCTCCAAAAAAATTTCAAGTCCTTTAATCCATTGTTTTGTTTTGCAGTTAAATCCAATACTAATAAATATTTATTAAATGAGATCGGCAAATTTGGTTTTGGAGCTGATGTCGTTTCTCTGGGGGAGTTAATAAGAGCAATTTCTGCTGGAATTAGCCCAAACAAAATAGTTTTTTCAGGAGTTGGTAAAACTGCTAGAGAAATAGAATATGCAATAAATAAAAAAATTCTTTTAATTAATGCTGAGTCTAAAAGTGAGATTTTACAAATTGAAAAAATAGCAAAACTTAAAAAAAAAACTATTAATATTGGTATAAGACTTAATCCCAATACTGATGCAAAAACTTTGAAAGAAATTTCAACTGGAAAAAAAGAGAATAAATTTGGTGTAAATGAAAAAACATTTTTAGAACTTGTAAATTATATAAAAAATTCCAAAAATCTTAATTTAAAATGTTTAAGTGTTCATATTGGAAGCCAAATTCTAGATGACAAACCCTACTTAAAAATGCTTAATGTTTTAGATAAAGTCATTCGAAAAAGTAATCACAAATTTGAATATGTTGATCTTGGTGGGGGCATGGGTATAGATTATGATCACAATAATAAAAAACTTAATTTAAAAAAATATAATTCCTATATTCAAAAATTTTTAAAAGTTAATAGTTGTAAAATTATATTTGAACCTGGAAGATCTATTATTGGTGATACGGCAGTTTTAATTACCAATATTACTTATATTAAAGAAAGTGATAAAAAAGATTTTATAATTCTAGACGCTGGAATGAATGATTTAATGAGACCTGCTTTATACAAAGCTGAACATAAAATAATTCCTATAGTTAAAAAAAAGATTAAATCAAAAAAAATTTATGAATTTGTTGGGCCTATATGCGAAACAACAGATAAATTTCTAACAATTAAAAACTACCAAAAACTAAATGAAAATGATTTAATTGTTATATATGATGTTGGTGCTTACGGTATGTCTTTAAGCTCTAATTATAATCTAAGACCTAAACCAATAGAATTACTAATTCATAATTCTAAAATTAAAATAATAAATAAAAGACAAAAACTATCTGAATTAGTCTAGTTTTTAATTAGAATGATAAGAAATATAGTATTTTCAATATTCTTTTTTTTAGGAATAATTTTTATTTCTATAATTTTTTTGCCTAGCTTATTATTGCCAAGAGCAATTGTTTTATTGGGTGGAAAGTTAATGGGTCATTGGACTTCTTTTTGTCTTAAAATATTTTTATCTACTAAAATTTTAGTTAAAGGAAAAGAAAATATAATCGCCAATAAAAAATTTTTTATTGCAGCTTCGCATCAATCAATGTTTGAAACTTTTTTTCTTCAAACCATATTTAATGCTCCTGTTTTTATTTTGAAAAAGGAACTTTTGCTTATTCCAATATTTGGGTGGTATTTAAAAAAAATTGGTTCTATTTCAATAAAAAGAAATAAAGTAACAAAAGATAACCTGGGTTTTTTCGAAGAAATAACAAATCAAATTAAAAATTCAGATAGACCTGTTATTATTTTTCCACAAGGGACAAGAGTTTTACCTAATGAAAGACCTCCTTTTAAAAAGGGAGTTGCAAGGATTTATGAAGAACTAAAAATTACCTGTCAACCAATTGCAATTAATTCTGGATATGTGTGGCCCAAAAATGGCACAAAACAATCAAAAAGAACGATTACAGTTTCTATATTAGAACCTATTGAGTATGGGTTAAATAAGGAAGATTTTTTAAAAACTGTTGAAAAAAATATATACGAAGAACTAAATAAAATTAATTAACCCTTCATAGGCATAACAACAAAAATACTATCAAAGTCTCCCGGATCTTTGATTAAAGCTGGAGAGCCGGTATCATTAAAAAATATTTCAATTCGATCACCATCTAATTGAGAGGCTACATCAATCAAATATCTTGAATTAAAACTAATTTCAAGATCATGATCAAATTTGACACTTAGGGTTTCCTTACCATCACCACTATTGGTGTTATTAACAGATAAATTGAGAGTATCTTTAGTTAAATTAAATTTTACTCCATCTTTTTTATCCAAGGATACAGAGGCAACTCTATCCACAGAGTCTAGAAATAATTTTAAATCAATTTCTAATTTTTTTTGATTATTTTTTGGTATTACTTGAACATAATTTGGAAATTTTCCATCAATCAATTTTGAAATTAATATACTGTTATTTAACTCAAATTTAATTTTTGATTTAACATTAGAAATTTTAACATCTCCATCATAACTATCAAGCAAGGAGCATAATTGAAAAATAGTTTTTTTTGGAAGAATTATTGGTTCAAAATCAATTTTTTGATTAAGTCTAATTTTTGAAATTGACATTCGATGACTATCAGTGGCGACAGCAGTTAAGTAGTTCTTTTCATCTACTTCTGTCTGATGTAAAAAAATACCACTTAGGTAGTGTCTGGTTTCATCATTGGAAACTGAGAATTTACATTTATTTAATAATTTTAACAGTTGTTTTGATTTAATTGAAAATTCATTTTGATTAAAATTTTCATCTGTCAGAGGAAATTCAGTTGCATTTATACAATTTAAATTAAAGATTGACTTTTCAGATTCTACTTGAAGCTTGCTTACTTCAGTAAGTGATAAATTTATTTTTTTTCCAGATGAAAATTTTCTAATAATATCATACATGATTGATGAAGTTGTGGTAGTTCTGCCTTCATCAAGTATTTCAACATTATTAAGTTGATGAATAAAAATTAAATCTAAATCAGTCGCAGTGATGGTTAATTTTGAGTTACTAGCATCTAATAAGATGTTTGATAAAATTGGTAGGGTGCTTCTTTTTTCAATTACACCCTGACAGTAATTTAATGCTTGCTGAAGGTCTTGTTGGTTTACGTTAAATTTCATTTTCTTTATTATTGTATAGTATCTGATTTTTTAATTTATTGATATTATCAACCATCTCTGGGTCTTTTTCTTTTAACTTTTCGATGGTTTTTACCGAGTGAATAATAGTAGTATGATCTCTATTAGAGAATTCTCTTCCAATTTCCGGTAATGATTTGGAAGTTAATATTTTAGTCAAATAAATAGCTGTTTGTCTGGGTCTAACTAAATATCTTGATCTTCTTGAAGATAACATTTCATTTTTACTAATCTTAAAAAACTTACAAACAACGGTCTGAATAAGATCAATTGTAACTTTATTTTCTGCTAAATTTAAAAGATCTTTTAAAACTACTTTTGTTTCAGTTAAATTGGGGACTTTATTATAAATTCTAGAAAAAGAGACAATTCTGTTAATTGCTCCTACCAGCTCTCTTATACTTGTCGTTATTTCTGTGCTAATAAAATCCTGAATTTCTTTTGATATTTTAATCTGATCAGCATAAAGATTATTCAATTCAATTGTTTTTCTTTCTACAATCTTTTTTCTTAATTCATAATCAGGATTTTGAATATCTACAACTAGACCACCAGAAAATCGTGATTTAATTCTTTCTTGAATTCTTGAAAGTTTATTTGGAGCTCGATCTGCTGATAAGATAATTTGAGAACCTTTATCTAATAAAGCATTAAAGGTATGAAAGAATTCTTCCTGCATAGCTTCCTTCCCATTCATAAATTGAATATCATCAATTAAAAGAATGTCAGTATTTCTAAAATATTCCTTAAATTTTACCATGTCGTTAGCTTTAATAGATTTAACAAATTGATACATAAATCTCTCAGCTGAAATAAACATAACTTTATGACTTTTTTTTAATTCTAAACCAATAGAGTTAAGTAGATGAGTTTTACCCATTCCAACACCGCCATAAATATAAAGTGGATTATAATGAGAAATATTCTCTGAAACTTTTAAAGATGCTTCGTAGGCTAATTTATTACTTGAGCCAGTTATAAAATTATCAAATCTTTTGTTTGGATCTATTCTGTTATACTGTAAGTAAGTATCTTTTATAAAGGATACATTCTCTATATTTGCAGCTACTTCTGCAGTGTTTTCTTCCTCATTTTTTTTAGCCTCTTTTTCTACAATCTTAAACTCAATTCTTATAATATCTTTTTTGTAGCTTTTTATAATTTGTAAAATTTGATCAAGATATCTGGATGTAATCCAATCTCTTATAAAACGAGTAGGTATAGACAAGAGAAGATAGTTATTAAACTCTTCAACAAAATCTATTTTTTTTAACCAGCTTTCATATATGTCCAATCCTAATTTATTCTTCATATCAGATTGAATTATATTCCAATCTAAATTTTCAGTCTTAAAACTCTGAATATTTTTAGTATTATTTAGGTTGCTCATAACTTCTAGGAAAAAACCCAGTTAGAACCAATTAATAATTTTTGCAACTAATAATTAAAAAATTATAAAAAAAAATGTAATCCAGGATTGTGTAAAAAATTTGACACAGAAAAAAATTTTGTTGACAAAAAAAATAATTTCTTTTTTTTAAAATAAATTTTTAGTTGTATCTGACTAAAAATTTTATTTACCATGTCTAAATCTAGTAAATGAAAAAAAAAAATTAGTATATTATGTGGATGCTTTAAGTTGTATTATAATATCAACTATAGATAGTTTTTAATTATAGTGCAGAAACTTTTTTAGTAATTCTCGAAACATTTCTAGAAGCATTTTGCTTCTTAATAATTCCAGTTTTAGCTATTTTCATTAATTCAGAATTCAACTTAGGTAAGAATTTAAGTGCCTCAGCTTTATTCTTTGACTCAATCAGTAAGTTCATTTTTTTTAAAGCATTTCTATATCTGCTTTTTCTAGCTTTATTAACCGCAGTTTGCTTAGAAATTCTTCTAATTCTTTTAATTGCTGATTTAGTGTTAGCCATATCGGCAGGGGTATAGCTTGAGAATTAATATTGGTCAATAAAATAATCAGTTAATTTTGGCAAATATCACAAAAGAAAGTCGACCTATTTGATATAAAAATTTTTTTTATCATTCCTGTACATCTAGGATTTTTACATTTCTCTCCTTCTCTTTGATACACATTAAATTCTTTTTGAAAATTACCATCAAGACCATTTGAATCTCTAAAATTTTTTATACTCGATCCACCTCTATCTATAGCGTGTAATAAAATTTTTTTAGAATTATATATAATTTTTTTACACTCAGGCTCACTTAATGACTTTGCTTTTTTTAATGGATTTACTTTACTCAAAAATAATATTTCACTAGCATAGATATTTCCAATTCCTGAAACAAAATTTTGATCTAAC
>LIBV01000017.1 GCA_001438335.1 Pelagibacteraceae bacterium BACL5 MAG-120820-bin39 | reverse complement strand
TTTTTAACTGGACGCCTAACTTTACAGATGGTGCTGGTTTTACATTTATTGATTTTCCTCCATATACTGCTGGCTGTAGACCAGAAGACGGTGGAGATGGAAAATGTGGTTCACCAGATGGCTATTTGAAAAAAGCCGTGAACGTTGATTTTCCAAAAACTCATCCAATGGCAGCAGAAACTTTCAAAAAAATGTCATTTTCTACAAGTCAAATTGGAGCAATGGCAGCTTTAGTTGATGTTGACAAACTAACTCACGAAGATGCAGCTAAAAAATGGTTAGCTGACAATAAGAGTGTTTGGCAAAGTTGGACTAAATAATAGCGAAAGCTAAAATTTTAAATCCCTCCCAATTTATTTTGGGGGGGATTTTTTTTTAAATGAATTTGTGTAAAATATATTTATGAAAAAATATTTCATTATACTGATAGTATTTATTCTAATCCCATCATTGGCATCAGCTAGAAGTACGGGTTGTAAAGAGGGCAACTGTGACAATGGATACGGTAAATGGGTTTACACTGACAAAACAACCTATGAAGGTGAATGGGTTAAAACACAAAAACATGGACAAGGTTTAGAGACATGGCCCAATGGATATATCTATAAAGGGGAGTTTAAAAATAGTGAGTGGAATGGAAAAGGTATTTTAACTTTCCCAGACGGTTCCAGTTATGATGGAGAGTGGGTTAATGGTTTCATGAATGGAGAAGGTACTTTTACTTGGACAGATGGTAAAACAAAAACTGGAATTTGGGAAAATGGAAAATTAAGAGAATAATTTATTAAATTTAAATGGATATAAAAAAAACAGATAATTCAATAAAAGAACTAACAGGTCTTGCATTAATTGTTTTAATAACCGTTGCTTTTTTTGCAATTTTAAATGGTATTTTTGGTCAAGGTGATGAATTAGTGGCTAAAATGAAAATAGAAGAGGAAAGAATAGCAAAACAACAAAAACTAAGTAAATTAATTTCAACATTACCATCTGGAGTTTTGGTTACTTTTGATGGAACAAAAAATTACAAATTAACTGATGAATTGTACGAGGCTGTTTGTGAGGCAACAAAATTAATTCCACAAAGAGCTATAATGGGTGCAAATTTTTTAAATTATGAGGCTTATCAAGTCTACACTAATAACGGAAATTTAATTGAAGACACTTTTGTTAAATGGGAAAACAATACATGTATAGCGGGTTATACCGTTGTTGGACCACTTAATGATGGTACAGAAAAAAAAATAACAGTCAGTGGAGAGGCTCTTAGTTTTTTAAGCACAGGAATTGATACTAGAGTTTATTTTATAAAAAATTTTTAGGAGGAAAGCTAATTATAAAGATTTTAAATTAAATTAATATCGTATAACTTGTAATATATTTATGTCTGATGCAGTAATTAAATGTGAGTCCGTATACAAAATTTTTGGTGAGAATGCCAAAAAAATGCTTCAAGAAGCTAATGGAAAAGTTGACGCTAAAACATTTCAAGATAATGGGTGCATAGTGGGAGTGAACAATGCGTCCTTTGAAGTTTTAAAGGGAGAAATGTTGGTGGTTATGGGGCTTTCAGGGTCAGGAAAATCTACTTTATTAAGATGTATTTCAAGATTAACAGATGCCACATCTGGAAAAATTTTTATTGAAGGGCAAGATTTATTAACTTTGAACAATAAAGAACTTATAGAACTTAGAAGAAGTAAAATGGGAATGGTTTTTCAGAGTTTTGCACTACTACCTCATAAAACTGTTTTGGAGAATATTGCTTTTCCACTCCAAATAAAAGGAGTTAAAGCTGAAGAATGTATTTCTAAAGCAATTGAAATGGTAAAATTAGTTGGGCTAGAAGGTAGAGAAAATTATTTCCCAAGAGAATTGTCGGGTGGACAACAACAGAGAGTAGGAATAGCAAGATCTTTAGCTGTAGAACCAGATATTTGGTTTTTAGATGAACCTTTTTCAGCATTAGACCCTCTAATAAGAAAAGAAATGCAAGATGAATTTTTAAGGCTTCAAGAAAAATTACAAAAGACGATCATGTTTATTACACATGATTTTGATGAAGCTTTAAAGTTAGCTGATCGAATTGCAATTATGAAAGATGGAATAATTGAGCAGCTAGATACTCCCGCAAATATTGTTTTAAATCCAGCAACTGACTATGTGAAAAAATTTACAGAGGAAGTTCCTAGGGAGAAAGTTTTAACAATAGAAGATGTTATGGATGAAATGATAGAAGATAATATTGGTGATTTAAAGATATTAAAAGATGAAATTATTGAGAGAGTAGCTGAAAAAATTTTAACTCAAGATAAATCGATTTCAGTCATTGATAAAAATAACAAAATAGTAGGATCCATAGATCCTAATAAAATTATACGAACTGTATTTGGATCTAGAAAAACTGAATAAACGATGGAATTATTAAAAAAATATCCAAAATTATTCCAATGGTTATTTTTATTAATAGTTTTTTTTGCATTATGTTTTGCTATTGAAGTTCCTGAAACTTATAAATTTATAAGAGGTCAGGCTGAATTTATTAAGGATCCAAATCAAAGCACTTACGTCTTTCTTGGTAAAGAAGTTAGATATTATGCATTTGATAATTTTTGGAGACTACCACCTTTAATGGGTTGGTTACCAATATGGATTAACGACGGATTATTTTATTTATTAAATGAATGGATGCCAATGGAATTTTGGGATGCAGATGTTCAAGAATTTAAAACACAGCCTTTATTATTAAAAATTACTCGAGACATAACTGCAATTATGACCTTTTTAATAGAATTGTTTAGAGAGGTACTTTTAGGTGGTGTAGAAACCATCGTGGCATTTACAAGTTGGGACTGGATTGATGCAAATCCTTGGGCAGAATTACCTGGACTACCATGGACAATTGTAACTGCAGCTGCAGCTTTATTGAGTTATAAATTAAGTGGTAAAGGTTTGGCACTATTTGCAGCTTTTACCATGACTTATATTTCAATATTTGGTCAATGGTCTCCTTCCATGCAAACTCTTTCATTTATTATGGTAGCTGCTCCTCTATCTTTTGTTTTTGGTCTTGGCTTAGGAATTTTAGCCTTTAAAAGTAAAACTGCCGAAAAAATACTTTATCCTATTCTTCTAGTGATGCAGACTATGCCACAATATGCTGTATTAGTTCCGGCAATGGTTTTGTTTGGAATTGGAGATCATGCAGCGGTAATAATTACTATGGTAGTTGCGATACCACCAATGATTTTATTAACCTTGTTAGGACTAAGAGCTGTTCCTCCAGAAGTTATAGAAGCTGGAAAAATGAGCGGATGTAATAATTGGCAACTAATGTTTAAAGTTTTAATTCCAACTGCAAGAAGAGATATTTTAATCGGTGTCAACCAAGTCATTATGGTTTGTTTTTCTATGGCGGTCATAGCAGCATTTATTGGTGCTAAAGGATTAGGTTGGAATTTGTTATTAGCTCTTAACCAACTAAATATTGGATTAGCACTAGAGGCAGGTTTGTGTATTAGTCTTATTGCAATTTTGCTAGATAAAATGTCTTTAGCATGGGCAAATAAACAGACAGATTATTTTGGAAATTTAACTTTTTTTCAAAGATATAAAAATACAATATTTTTTTTATTTTCAGCAGTCATAGGTTTAATACTAGCTTATATCGGTTCAATATATTTTAAAGAAGGTTTTAACTATTTATTTGAAGTTCCACATAACAAAGGAATTTCTACAGCAGGTTTTTGGAACAAAGGAGTTGATTGGATTTTTGATACTTTTTTCCAAACGTTAAAGATTTTTAATACTTGGTTAATAACAGAAGTCTTACAACCGATGAGAGCACTTTATTTAAGAATGCCTGCAGTAGCTACTTTAGTTTTGGTTGTAGGTGCTGGTTATATTGTTGGGGGTGTTCGTTCTGCATTAGTTGTTGGATCTTTAACATTATTTATTGCCTTAAGCCCATGGTGGGATAGAGCGTTGGTTACAACATATATGGCAACTTTTGGAGTTATTATATCATGTATATTAGGTTTAATTGTTGGAACTATTTGTGTTCAAAATAAAGTTGCAACAAATTTTATGCTTGGAGTTTGTGATATCTTTCAAACATTTCCATCATTTGTCTATTTAATTCCTGTTATGATGTTATTTGGAATAACTGATACATCAGTATTAATTGCAGTGATTGTTTATGCAACTATTCCAGCTACACGTTATACAATTGAAGGACTAAGAAGTGTTCCACCTGCTTTACATGATGCAGCTACAATGTCTGGGGTAACTAAATTTCAAAGATTAAAGAATGTAGAATTTCCAATTGCTTTCCCACATATGATGTTGGGCTTAAATCAAACAATAGTTTTTGCTTTATTTATGGTGATTATAGGAGCTTTTATTGGCACAGAGGATTTAGGACAATATATACTTAAAGCATTATCAGACAAAAATGGTGGAGGAAAAGGATTAATTTTAGGATTATGCGTTGCGTTTATTGGATTGATATTTGATAATTTAATTAGAACTTGGGTAGAAAAAAGAAAAAAACATTTAGGTCTAAATTAATTTTTTTGTGAAAAAATTTATTGTTGCCATTGATCAAGGCACCACCTCTTCAAGGGTAATACTTTTTGATACACTAGGAAATATTAAATTTAAATCTCAATTAGAAATAAAACAATTTTTTCCTAAAAATGGTTGGGTAGAACAAGATCCAAATGAAATTTGGCAGACAACTTGTAAATTACTAAAAGAAGTAATTATAAAATCTAAAAAGTTAAAAGGAAAAATTTTAAGTATTGGTATTACCAATCAAAGAGAAACTACAGTTCTTTGGGATAAAAAAAATGGTAAACCTATATATAATGCAATTGTGTGGCAAGATAGAAGAACAGAAAAGTATTGCCAATTATTAAAAAAAAATAATTATGAAAAAATAATTAGAAAAAAAACAGGTTTATTCATTGATCCATATTTTTCAGCAACTAAAATAAAATGGATTATCAATAATGTTAAGCAAGCAAAAAATTTAATAAAAACTAATGATTTATTGTTTGGCACAATAGATACTTATTTAATCTGGAAACTTACAAATGGAAAAAAACATTTAACTGATGCAACTAATGCTTCAAGAACTATGTTGTTTAATATAACCACGAATAAATGGGATAAAGAAATTTTAAATAAATTGAAATTACCAATTAAAATTTTTCCAGAAGTTAAAAACTCTGCGGATAACTTTGGAGTATTAGATAAAAAAATTTTCAATAATGAAATTCCAATTTCAGCTGTGCTTGGTGATCAACAGGCAGCTGCAGTTGGACAAGCTTGTTTTGAAAAAGGTACAATAAAAACTACTTATGGTACAGGGGCATTTGTAATAATGAATACTGGATTGAAAAAAATTTATTCAAAAAATAAATTATTAACTACTATATGTTATCGTTTAAATGAGAAAAATACTTATGCTCTAGAAGGATCTATTTTTATAGCTGGAGCGGGTATTCAATGGCTAAGAGATAAGATTAAACTTATTAATAATGCTTTTGATACTGAAAAAATTGCTTCTTCAAGAAAGGATAATGAAGGGGTTTATATTGTTCCAGCATTTAGTGGACTTGGCGCTCCTTACTGGAGACCTGAAGCTAGAGGATTGATTACAGGACTTACAAGAAATAGTGATTGGAAGGTGTTAGTTAGAGCTGTAGTAGAGTCTGTTGCTTATCAAAGTTATGATCTATTTAGCTCAATGAAAAAAGATGGGTTAAAACCAAAAATAATAAAAATTGATGGAGGAATGGTTGCCAATAATTGGTTTGCACAATTTCTCTCAAATATAATTAATTTAAATGTAATTAGGCCAAAAATATTAGAAACAACAGCTTTAGGAGCTGCTTTTTTATCAGGATATCAAATTGGGGAGTTTAAATCCTTAAATCAAATAAAAAAGAAATGGAAAAAAGATAGAGTTTTTTATCCAAAAATTGATAAATCTTTTAGAAACAATCTTTTAAAAGGGTGGAAATTAGCAATTCGTAAAACTTTAACATAATTTAAACTATGAAAAAAATTTTGATTATAGGTGCAGGTGCAATGGGCGCAGCTTTTTCAATTCCATGCTTAGATAATAAAAATAATGTTACTTTATGTGAGCCTTATAATAATCAATTAGTTAAAAAATTAATTGAAAATAAAAATTTTCATCCAGCATTAAAGATAAGACTTCCAAAAAAATTAAATATAAAAAAATTTACAAGTGAAATTTTAAGTCAAAAATGGGATTTAGTTACTATAGCTGTAGGTTCAATGGGAATTGAATGGGTCAGAAAAAATATAAAACAATTAAAATACAATACAAATATTTTGATTTTAACCAAAGGTCTTAAATTTGATAAAAATACAAAAAAAATTATCACAATGTCTGAAGTTTTAAATCAAGGAAATAAAAAATTGAATATTTCAGTTCTGAAGGGCCCATGTTTAGCTGGTGAGTTAGTAAGAAAAATAAAATCAAGCACTGTTATAGCAAATAAAAATATTAAAATTGCAAAATCTATTGGAAAATTAATCTCAACAAAATATTATAAAACTGAATATTCTACAGATGTTAGGGGTGTAGAAATATGTTCGGCAATTAAAAATATTTATTCTATGTTGATAGGTGCTGGGGAAGGTGCAAATACTGCTTCAACTATTTTTAATAAATCAATTTCTGAAATGGTTTATTTGACTAAATTTTTTAAAGGACGGGAAGAGACAGTTTATGGACTTGCTGGAATAGGAGATCTTTATGTGAGTGCTGTAGGTGGACGAAATAGTAAGATGGGTTATTTTTTAGGAAAAGGTTTTACATTTAAAAACGCTAAAAAAAAATTTATGCTAAATGATACTATTGAGGGAGCAGAATTAGCTTTTGAAATTGGTCACTATATCTTAAAAAAAATTGATAATAAAAAAATTCCATTGATGGTAGATTTGTTGAAGGCAATTTTAAATAATGCAAAACTTAATATAAGATGGTAAATAAAATTTGTAATATAGTTGGGTGGGTACTATTTATTATTTCAGCAATCGGTTTTATTATCTCTAGTATTGGAAGTTTTTGGGCAATGTTTGGCAGTATTTTTTTCTTAATAGCCTGTTTTGTATTTTTAATACCTTACTTTATAAAAGAAAACTAATCAGTATTTTTGGCTGCTCCCATCAATTGAAAGCAGCCAAACAACTTTATTTATTTAAAAAAGTTTTTAAAGAGTCATCCATTGCCTCAGACCATGGTGTATGATGAATAGGCCCAACAGATCCGGTAACTGGAGAAGAAAAAGATTTATTCCTATATGTTAGAATATTTTCAACCTTATGATGTTCCCATTCTTTGAAATGTTTTCTTATCAATTCAAAATCAATTTTTGGATAATCAGACGTTTCATGAAGCTCTTTGGTATATTCAGTTTGGAAATCAATCATTTGATCAGGATTTTCAAGCTTTTCTTCCATTGCCACCCATTTGTTAATATCTTTGCTAATTTCATCACTATTTGGAAGTTTAATTTTCCCCATGATGACATCTCTTGCAAACCAAGCTTGGCAATCAAACATATTAAAAGTATGAAACTGATCTTGCATACCAAGATAAATAAGTTTTTGATTGTCTTGCCAGACTACACCTTTATATAATTTTGGTGGGTATAATCTATTTCTAGTCTTTAACCTCAAATTTTCATCTATAAATGGAAAGTGGTGCAAATAACCAGTGCAAAGAATTATTGCATCAGCATCTTGTTCAGTACCATCTTTAAAGATTGCTTTCTTACCATCCAATCTATCAAGATAATGAACTTCTTTCATTCCTTTTGGCCATTTGAATCCCATTGGGTTATGTCGATAACCAATTGTTACACTGTTAGCTCCATATTTATGACACTGTAGAGCAATATCTTCTGCAGAATAACTGCTTCCTAAAACAATAACATTTTTTCCTCTAAACTCTTCAGCATCTCTAAAGTCATGGGAGTGTAAAATTCTGCCTGGAAAAGAGCTCATTCCCTCATACTCTGGTATAAAAGGTACTGAAAAATGACCTGAAGCAACAACTATATAGTCAAAGTTATCTTTTGAAGTAGCATCACTAGTTTTATCTAAGTAACTAATTTCAAACTTATCATTTTTAAAAACAACACTAGTTACTTTTGTATTAAATTTAATTTTATTTTTAATATTCCCTTTACTAACTCTTCCAAGAATATAATCATACAACACTGCACGAGGTGGAAATGATGGAATTGGTTTTCCAAAATGTTCATCAAATGAATAGTCTGCAAACTCAAGGCATTCTTTTGGCCCATTCGACCAAAGATATCTATACATACTATTAGGAACAGGGTCTCCATACTGATCCGATCCAGTTCTCCAACTATAGTTCCACAATCCACCCCAATCTGCTTGTTTTTCAAAACAAACTACTTCAGGAATTTTTTCACCTTTTTTTTCAGCTTGATCAAAAGCTCTAAGCATTGAAAGTCCGCATGGACCGGCACCTATAATTGCAATTTTTGTCATTAGATAATCTCCATTTTAATTATTTATAAATAGATATTACTAATAAAAAACTCTTATTTAAAAGAAAAAAATTTATAATTTAAAGGTTGTATTGTTATAATAGTTTAGAACAATCCCTCTATTTCACCTTTGTCATTTAATTTTATAGAGTCGGCTGCCGGTACTCGAGGTAAGCCTGGCATAGTCATTATCTCTCCACAGATTACAACAATAAATTCAGCACCAGATGACAATCTAACTTCTCTTATTGGCAAAACGTGTCCTGTGGGTGCACCTTTTAAACTAGGATCTGTTGAAAAACTATACTGTGTTTTAGCAATGCATATAGGTAGATTTCCATAACCTTGATCTTCAAATCCCTTTAATTGAGCTCTTACTTTAGAATCTGCAATTACTTCGCTTGCTCTATAAATTTCTTTAGCTACGGTTTCAACTTTTTCAAATAATTTAGTTTTATCTTCGTACAAGAATTTAAAATTAGCTTTTTCTTTATCAATTAATTCAACAACATGTGAAGCTAAATCTTTTGTTCCTTCTCCACCATTTGCCCAATGCATACACAAAGTAGCTTTTACACCTAATTTATTACATGAATTTATTAACTCATTAACTTCTTTATCTGTATCTGCAATAAAATGGTTTACAGCTACTGCAACTGGCAGACCAAATTTTTTAATATTCTCAATATGTCTCTCTAAATTTACTAACCCTTTTTTAAGAGCCTCTAAATTCTCATTTTTTAACTCATCTTTAGCTAAACCTCCGTGCATTTTTAAAGCACGAATTGTTGCAACTATCACTACACAACTTGGTTTAAGATTTGATTTTCTACATTTTATATCTAAAAATTTTTCAGCACCAAGATCAGCTCCAAATCCTGCCTCAGTGACAACGTAATCAGCTAATTTTAAACCAGCTTTTGTGGCAATTACAGAATTACATCCATGAGCGATATTTGCAAAAGGACCTCCATGAATAATGGCAGGATTATTTTCTAAAGTTTGGGTTATATTAGGTCTTAACGCATCTTTTAATAAAACAGTCATAGGACCATGAGCATTTAGATCTTTTGCAAAAATTGGTTGTTTATCTCTTGTGTAAGCTACTGTTATATTTCCAATTCTTTTTTCTAAATCTTCAATACTATTTGCTAAGCAAAAAATCGCCATGATTTCTGAAGCTACAGTTATATCAAAGCCATCCTCTCTAGGAAAACCATTGGCTACGCCACCTAAATTTACATTAATTGATCTTAGAGCTCTGTCATTCATATCCATTACTCTTCTCCAAACAATTCTTCTAACATCGATGTTTAACTTGTTGCCCCAATAAATATGATTATCGATTAAAGCCGACAATAAGTTGTGAGCAGAGGTTATTGCATGAAAGTCTCCAGTGAAATGTAAATTAATTTGTTCCATAGGAACAACTTGTGCATAACCACCTCCAGCAGCTCCACCTTTCATACCAAAAGAAGGACCTAAACTTGGTTCTCTTAAACATACTATAGATTTTTTTCCAATTTTATTTAAACCATCATTTAAACCTACAGATGTCGTGGTTTTGCCTTCTCCAGCAGGAGTTGGAGTTATTGCTGTAACTAATATTAGCTTACCATCAGGTTTATCTTTTAAAGTATCTAGGTATTCTAAATTAATCTTAGCTATATGTCTGCCCATAGGACTAAAAGCAGAGCTTTCATCAGGCACGTTAACTTTAGCCAATATGTCTTTTATTGGTTGCATTTGTGCTTCTCTAGCTATCTGAATATCTGATTTAACTTCGCTCATAATGTCCTTTGTTAGTTTATTAAATTTGAACGATTAATATCTCTTTTTTTAAATTTTTGAAACTTCTAAAAATTATATATAAAAAAAATAAGAACTATTTACATAGTTTATTATAAAATTATTCCATGCAAAAGTATTCAATTCTCAGTCTAATAAAAAATGCTTTCTCCAATCATCAAAATTGGGATTTAGCATGGAAAGATCCAGTTCCAAAAAAAGAATACGATGTAGTTATTATAGGAGGTGGTGGCCATGGTCTTGCTACTGCTTATTATTTGGCAAAAGAACATAAAATTACCAATGTAGCTATTATTGAAAAAGGTTGGATTGGTGGGGGAAATATTGGAAGGAATACTACAATTATTAGATCTAATTTTATGTATGATGAGAATGCAAGATTCAATGAGTTTGGAATGAATTTATGGAGAAACATGAGTCAGGAATTAAATTTTAATGTCATGTTTTCACCAAGAGGAATAATAAATTTAGCTCATTCAGATGCTCAAATGAATGCATACGCACGTAGAGGAAACTCTATGAGATTGAATGGAATTGATGCTGTACTTTTAAATAGAGAAGAAATTAAAAAAATTATTCCGATGGCAGATTTTTCTGATGATGTACGATACCCAATCTTTGGTGGACTAGCTCAACCAAGTGCAGGTACTGCTCGACATGATGCAGTGGCTTGGGGTTACGCACGTCAAGCGGACTCAATGGGAGTTGATATAATACAAAATTGTGAAGTTACAGGATTCGATGTGACAGCTGGAAAAATTACAGGTGTAAGAACATCAAGAGGAGATATTAAAACAAAAAAAATTGGCCTCTGTGTAGCTGGTAGCACAAATGTTTTAGCTGAAAAATTAAATATGACTCTTCCAGTAGAAACTCATCTTCTTCAAGCTTGCGTTTCTGAACCTGTTAAACCGGTTTTAGATGGAGTGGTAACTTTTGGTGCTGGACATTTTTATATTAGTCAGTCTGATAAAGGTGAAATGGTTATGGGCGGTGATCTTGATGGGTATAATAGTTATGCTCAAAAAGGAAACTTACCTACCATACAACATGTGTTAACAGGTGGTGTTGCTTTATTTCCATTCTTAAGTCGTCTAAAAATGCTAAGAACTTGGGGAGGTATAATGGATATGTCTATGGATGGATCACCAATAATAGATAAAACCCATATTGAAGGATTGTATTTAAATTGTGGTTGGTGTTACGGAGGATTTAAATCTGTCCCATCTTCTGGATGGACATTTGCTCATACAATTGCCCAGGATAGAGTTCATGAATTAAATGCTGGTTTTAGTTTGAGTAGGTTTTCGACAGGATACTTGCTGGATGAAAAAGGTCTTGGGACCAAAACTTGGATATCATAAATGCTGAATATAAAATGCCCATACTGTGGAGACAGAGCTCAAAAAGAATTTGCTTATGGTGGAGATGGTACTGTTAAGAGACCTGAGCTAAACAAAGAAGTTTCTGACCAGGAATGGGATAATTTTGTTTATTTAAGAAAAAGTCCTAGAGGTAAGCACATAGAGCTTTGGCATCATGTTTCAGGATGTAGACAATGGTTTAGAGCGCAACGAGATACCGTTACTCACGAAATTTTTAAAACGGCAAAATTAAACGAAGAGATTTAATGACTCAATTATTTAGATTAGCAAATGAAGGTTTATTAAATAGAAACAAAGAGATTGAATTTTATTTTAATGGTAAAAAATATACAGGTTACGAGGGAGACACATTAGCCTCGGCATTATTAGCAAATGGCATTCATTTAGTTGGTAGAAGTTTTAAATATCACCGACCCAGAGGTTTTTTTGGCGCTGGTGTAGATGAGCCTAATGCAAAATTACAAGTTACAATTAACGGTTATTCAGAACCTAATGTTAATGCTACAGAAATTGAACTAGTAGAGGGTTTGTCGGCAACTAGTCAGAATTGTTGGCCTTCAGTTGAATTTGATATTGGAGCAATCAACAATGTACTTAATAGATTTTTTCCTGCTGGATTTTATTACAAAACTTTTATGTGGCCAAAAAGCTTTTGGTATAAAGTCTATGAACCTTTTATTAGAAAAGCAGCTGGTCTAGGAGTGGCATCAACTGAAAAAGATAATGAAAGATATGAGCATAAGTATGAATACTGTGATTTGTTAGTAACCGGATCTGGTCCTGCAGGTCTAGCAAGCGCCTATGCAGCAGCAAAAAATGGTGCAAGAGTAATTTTAGCTGAAGATAAACCAAGATTTGGTGGTTCACTTTTAACTGACAATGTTACTATTGATAATTTATCAGGCAAAGCTTGGACAGAAAAAATAATTTCTGAATTAAAAGAAATGCCTAATGTAATTGTTAAAAATAGATCTCAAGTTTTTGGATATTATGATCACAACATGATGGTAATGTTTGAAAGAATTGGTGATCATCTAAAAACAAAATCCAAATTTACTCCAAGACAAAGACTTTGGTACATAAGAGCAAAAGAAGTTTTATTATCAACAGGATCAATTGAAAGACCAATAGTATTTGGAAACAATGATACTCCAGGAGTATTTTTATCAGCGGCAGCAAAAGAATATATTAAAGTGTATGGAGTGCTGATTGGTAAAAAACCTTTAATTTTTACAAATAATGATAGCGCTTACGAAACTGCAATTGAATTTAAAAAACATGGAGTAGATCCCATTATTTTAGATACTAGAGAAGATCAAAATTCGGATTTAATAAATGAAGCTAAAAATTTAAATATTTCAATAAAATTTTCCTATGCAGTAATTGCTGCAAACGGATATAAAAAAGTAAAATCAGCCTTAGTGGGAAAATTAAATAATGATAAATCTGATTTTGAGAATACGGAAACTATAGAATGTGATTGTATTTGTGTATCTGGTTTTTGGACACCTACAGTCCATTTAGCCTCTCAATCGGGGAATAAATTAAAATTTAATGAAAAAATAGATGCATTTGTTCCTGATCAAGCAAAACAAAATGAACACTCAATTGGAGCGGCAAATGGAACTTTCAATTTAAAAGAAACTCTAGAAAATGGTTTTAAAATTGGGGCAGAAACTTCAAAAAAAATTACTAATCAAGAAATAAATATTCAAATACCTAACACTAATGAGGCCAAACAAAGTTCGCACGATAAGTTTTGGTGCTCTCCATTACCAAAAGGTAAGAGTTATAAAAGATTTGTAGATTTCCAAAATGATGTGGCAGTATCTGATATCGAGATAGCTTTAAGAGAAGGATATAGATCAATAGAACATGTTAAGCGTTATACTACTCTTGGAATGGCAACTGACCAGGGCAGAACTAGTAATTTAAATGGTTTACAATTAGTAGCAAATGTTGAAAAAAAAATTGTTCCTCAAGTAGGTCACACTACATTCAGACCTCCATTTACACCTATTACTATTGGAACTATTGTTGGAAGAGAAATTGGCATGGAGTTTATGCCTACCAGAAAAACACCAATGCACAGTTGGCATGAAAAAAATAATGCTGTCTTTACTGATGCTGGCGCATGGAAACGACCTAGATATTATAAACAAGGTAATGAAACTTTATTTGAAGCATCTAAAAGAGAAGCGAAAAACGTAAGAGATCATGTT
>LIBV01000016.1 GCA_001438335.1 Pelagibacteraceae bacterium BACL5 MAG-120820-bin39 | reverse complement strand
TGATATCTGGGTTAGAAACTACAACCTGTCTATCAAATCTACCTGGTCTTAATAAAGCAGGATCTAAAACATCAGGCCTGTTAGTAGCAGCAATTATAATTACTCCTTCATTGGTTTCAAAACCATCCATCTCTACCAACAATTGGTTTAAAGTTTGTTCTCTTTCATCATTTCCTCCACCTAAACCAGCGCCTCTACTTCTTCCAACGGCATCGATCTCATCAATAAAAATTATACATGGAGAATTCTTTTTACCTTGTTCAAACATGTCTCTTACTCTTGAAGCTCCAACTCCAACAAACATTTCCACAAAGTCTGATCCTGAAATTGTAAAAAATGGAACTCCAGCCTCACCTGCTATAGCTCTTGCTAATAAAGTTTTACCTGTACCTGGAGGACCAACTAATAATGCGCCTCTTGGGATCTTACCACCAAGTCTGCTGAATTTTTTTGGATCTTTTAAGAATTCTACAATTTCTTCAACTTCTTCTTTTGCCTCTTCTACTCCCGCGACATCATTAAAGGTTACTTTGCCCTTTAACTCATTCATCATCTTAGCTTTTGATTTACCAAAACCCATGGCACCACCTTTGCCACCTTGCATTTGTCTCATGAAAAAAATCCAAACTGCAATCAATAATAACATTGGGAACCAAGAAAGAAGTATTCCAAATAATGATGGCATTTTCTCCTCTAATGGAGCAGCTGAAATACTGACACCTTTATCAGAAAGCTTTTCAATTAAATTGGGATCATTAGGTGAGTATGTTGAAAATAAATTCCCATTAGAATAAACACCTTTAATATTATTTCCCTGTATATCTACTTTAAGCACTTCTCCTTTTTCAACTGAAGTTAAAAAATCTGAAAAAATGATTTGATTTCCACCCCTCACACTAGACTGTGGGTTCTTAAACATATTATAAAGCCCAATTGTTAAGAAAACAATTATTCCCCACATTGCTAAGTTTTTTAAATTCATATGTGTATAAGATAAGAATTATTACTAATTAAACAAGTGACAAATTTGTCTTAAAACTAACGGAATATCTACTCTTTTGTTAGAAATACTGTTTGATTAATTTTTTGTATAACACATCCTCCAAGAGTTATTTTTACATCATCATTTTCTAATAATTTATCAATAACATATTTTAATTTTTTTCCTCTAGAAGGATAATATTTTTTATTTACTAAATTTAAGACTATTGAAAAAGATCTAAACATTACTTCATCAGATTGTTTAAAAAAGTTACCATTTAAAATTACATGCTTATTTTTTTTTGAAAAGAAAGTATTCTGATTTAAATTTTTTTCTACATAAAACTTAATACTTGAATTCGACTCTTGTAAATTTTTTACAGTTAATAAAAACTTATCTTTATCTAGACCTTCTTTTTCAAAATTTTCAATTAAGTTTCTTATCCTTACTCTCTTAAATTTTTCATTTTGATTTGAAGGATCAATCACATAAAAGTTAAACACTTTTTTTGAAGTATATATAAGATCCTTTTTTGAAATATTAATTAATGGTCTTAATAAATTTACATCATTTAGTGTTGTTTTTTTACTAAATGATACCAGGCCATTCAATCCACTTCCTCTGGTTAATCTTATTAAAAAATTTTCAATCAAATCATCGTAATGGTGTCCTAAAAGAATATTATTTATCTTATATTTACTGCACTGCTCTAACAATAAAGCATATCTTTTTTTTCTAGCAATTGACTGAATATTTTTTTTGGGTTTTTTTCCATTCCATCTTAAAACCTGAAGATTAATTAAGTTTTCATTTAATTTTTTTTTAACAATCTTAGCTTCTTCTTGAGACTCTTTTCTTAATCTATGATCAATAACAAAAAATTTACAATCAGTTTTATGTTTAATTGAATATATTTTGGCAAAAAAAGCTAATGCTAAACTATCAGGGCCACCTGAAACTGCGACAATGAAATTTTTACCCTTAGCTAGAGATAGTTCAAATTTTTTATAAATTTGATTAATTTTTTGATCTTTTAAATAATTAAGTAAATTTTTATGAATCTTGTTTAACGCATTCAAATTTTTTTGATTCATATTTAGCTTTTTGGATAACAGACTGATTGGCTTGAGGATACTGTTTTTCTACACCATTAATCATTTTACAACCTTGGTCTTTTTCTCCTATTTGAACCATTGATACTCCAAGTTTTAATAAATTAATTGGAGCTTTTTCTCCTTTAGGATATTTTTGATAACCTTCTAAATAAGCTGAGGCAGCATCAGTGTATAGCTGCCTAATTCTAAATGTTTCTGCATACCAGTATTGTGCATTTCCAGCTAATTCATTCTCTGGGTTTGATAAAACAAATTCTCTAAATGCTCTTTCAGCAGTAGGATAATCTCCGACCTTTAAAAAACTTGTGGCAAATTCATATTGTTTTTCTGGAGTATCATTTGGAAGAATTTTTTCTTCAGCCTGAAATACTTCCGTGACTATTGAAGCTGTAGTTTCAACAGATTGAATTTGTTGAGAGGTTTCTTGGGTTGCAGTATCTTTATAAGAAATTGTTCCTAAATCTTGGGGTTGAGAACTACCTGGTAAAATTTGTTCTTCAGTATTTTTAGGTTGAAGAGTAATTTTTTTAGAACCATCGTCTGATATAATAGCGGTTTCAATATCTTGAAATCTTATTTGATTATCTGCTTGAACTTTTGATAGTCGATTTGAAAGTTTATCTAATTTAAAATTTATTTCTTCAAATCTATTTGTAAGTTCTCTAAATTGACTTTCAATTTCCGATAACTTTAACAAATGTCGAGTTAAAACATCTTCTGAATTTGCATCTAAGCCTATACTTGAAGATGTACCAGATGTACTAACTTCAATTGATCCTGAATAAATTGCTCTTTCTAAAGTCTTAAGATCTTTCTGAATTATCTCTAATGTTTCGTAAATATTATGATTGTCAGCATAAGAAGTTAAATTCAAAAACAAAGTAAAAAATAAAACTAATTTTAATTTTAAAAATTTAATTAGAATATTCATATTCCTATTAGGTTATGATTATAATGATGGCAAAAAAAAGACCCTCAAGCAAGTTGCTAAAGGGTCTTTGAATTTTTGAAATAATTAGTTAGCTTTTACAGTAACTGATCTTCTATTTTTAGACCATGCTAAAGGATTAGATCCAGAATCTACTGGTCTTTCTTTACCATAACTTAAAACTGAAATTCTATCTGATGAAATACCATAAGTCATTAAATAGTCCTTAGCAGCGTTAGCTCTTCTTTCACCTAGTGCTAAGTTATATTCTCTTGTGCCTCTTTCATCCGCATGACCTTCTAACACAACATTAACATCTGAGTTTTTTCTTAACCAGGCAGCTTGTTTTCTTAAAGTTTCTCTAGACGCTGTAGTTAAAATTGATTCATTTGTTGCAAAGAAAACTCTATCTGGCACACCGTCCGCTAAGTACTCAACAGAATCTGTTCCTGTATAAACGTCACCTTGGATTTGCCCACCTAAACTAGTAGTTGTTTTTTTTGTAGCACACGCAGTTAATGCTAAGCATGCGATTAGAACTAAAATAGTATTTTTAAAAATTTTGCTTAATTTCATTTTGCTCCTTGATCCCTTTTTTGTAATTCATACTTTTTCACAACTAAATAGATGTTTCAAGTATAAAAATCAAGTTAAATTGATTAATTACTTAATAAAGATGACCAAGATGGGTCTGAGGCATCTGTTGGTGTTTTAACCTGTCTTTCATTATACCCTGTTAAATCAATAGACCACAGTTTAGCAGAAAAACCCTCTCCATCATCATCAGATTTCGTCTCTCTATAAAATATTAAAACTCTTCCATTTGGGGACCATGAAGGTGCCTCTTGATAATAATTTTCTGTTAACAGTCTTTCACCACTTCCATCTGTACGCATCACCCCAATATAGAATTGGCCTTGGTGTAATTTTGTGAAAGCAATTAAATCCCCCCTAGGAGACCATACTGGAGTTCCATACAAACCATTACCAAATGAAATTCTTTTCACATTTGATCCATCACTTTCCATAACATAAATTTGTTGGTATCCACTTCGATCAGAATTAAATGCTATGTATTTACCATCTGGAGAGTAAGACGGCGATGTATCAATTGATGGGTGATTGGTTATTTTTTCTACAATTCTATTCTCTAAATCCATTGTGTAAATATCTGATTTACCATCTTTTGCAAAACTCATTATTATTTTTTTTCCATCAGGTGAAAATCTTGGAGCAAAAGTCATACCAGGAAAATCACCCACAACTTCTTGTGTGCCAGTTTCTATATCAAGCAAATAAACTCTAGGTAAATTTTTAAAATATGAAAGATAAGTAACCATTTGACTTGTTGGATTAAATCTAGGAGTTAAAACTAATTCATTTCCAAGTGTCAAAAATTTATTGTTCTCGCCATCTTGATCCATTATAGCTAATTTTTTTATTCTTTTAACTTTTGGTCCCTCTTCAGCTACATAAATTATTCTTGTATCGAAATACCCTTTTTCACCAGTAAGTCTTTCATAAACTTTGTCTGATATTATATGGCCAACTCTTCTCCAATTTGTTGGAACAGTTGTAAATGCTAATGCCATCATCTCTTTAGCAGCTAAAACATCCCACAATCTAAATTCTACTCTTAATTTACCATCTTCAAAATTTACTTTTCCAGTTATTAAAGCCTGAGCTTTAATTAGGTTCCAATCTTCAAATCTAGGTTTAAGATTAGCAATATCTGGGGCTTGTAAAAATGCATCTTTATTTAATGGGTTGAATAAACCTGATGTTCTTAGATTATTTTCAACTACATTTGAAATCTCTGCACCTACATCTTCTTTATCTAATATATCCTTAAATTGTTTTTTTGAATTTTCATCAATAGATAAAGGAGAAACTGCAACTGGCAATGGATCAAGATTTCCACGAGTTATATCCACTTCAATTAAAGCATAAGAATTAATTGGAAGAATTAATAAAATTAATAAAATAAATAATTTTTTCATAAGTTTAGTTTAACCTTCTAACATCTCTCTTGCATCAAAATTTAATTGTAAATCTTTCCATCTTTCATAACCAGTACTAGGTACTCTAAGAGGCTGACAAAGTTTTATTGCTCTTAAGGCACTTTCAGCAAGAACTTTATAAAAACCTTGGCCAGGTTTATTCATTCTCGCATGGTCTAATATTTCAGAGTCTAAAACTGAACCATCAGGCTTTAATTTTAATTTAATTCTTACTAATAAATTTTCATCATATGGAAGTCCAAGTGGAATACTCCAACAACCAAATATTTGTGCTTTTAAAGCGTCTTCCTCGCTTAATGACAAACTAGAATTTTCTATATTTTTTTCTTGATCCTGAGAAACCAGGTTTTTTTGTGTCTTTATCTCAGCAGTGTCTTGTTTAGATTTATCAATTAATGCAGCAATACTATTCGGATCAAATAATTCTTTTTTTTCAAATTCAGAAACTTGTTTTACTTCCTCATCAACTTTTTCTGGATTTTGTTTTTTTTCCTCTTTAGTTTTAATTTGTTTTACTGTTTTTTCAGGCAAAGGTACTGCTTCTGGTGTCTGGTTATCAATTGTTTCATTGTTTTGATCTATAGATACAACTGTTTTTGTTTTAGTTTTTTCAATTTTTTTGGGTGGAGCCTGTTCAGAAACTAACTGTTTTTCTTTTTCTTTAACTTTTTCTATTATTTTTTTTGCTTTAGGAGCAAATGGAATATTAGTTTTTTCAGTTATCTGAATTAATTCTACAGAAATTATTGGTGGAAGATCAATTGGTTTTTTTGCTAAAAAAGGTAAGCTAAGTGCTGTTAGAATTATTAAAGCAACATGAAGACCTGAAGAGATAATTAAACTTCTATTCAAAATTTCTACCTCTCTTTATATGGCTCTGAAATTAATGCTACCTTTGTAAATCCTGAACCAGAAAGAAGCCCCATTATTTCTAACACTCTTCCATAATTAATAGTTTTATCACCTCTAACATAAATTCTAGTATCAGTTCTATTTTTTGAAACAGCTAAAACCTTAGCAATTATTTTATCAAACTCTACTTTGGACTCTTGAATAAAAATTTCTCCTTTAGAATTTATTGATAATGTCAATGGCTCTAATTCTTCTGGCAATGAGTCTGCGGAACTTTCAGGCAAATCTACTTGTACACCCACAGTTAATAGTGGCGCTGTTACCATAAAAATTATCAAAAGAACCAGCATAACGTCCACAAAAGGTGTTACATTAATCTCACTTATGGGTTCTTTTGATGAACGATTTAATTTAAAAGCCATTTTAAATTATTGACAAAAATCTTTTTGAAAAATTTTCAAGTTTCTGGGAGTACTTTCTCGCTTCACTATTAAATCTATTGTATGCTACAACAGCTGGTATTGCCGCTAACAATCCAAGTGCAGTTGCAAATAATGCTTCAGCAATCCCTGGTGCTACAATCGCAAGACTAGTGTTTCTTGATATTGCAATTGATTGAAATGAATTCATTATACCCCAAACTGTTCCAAACAATCCTATGAATGGCGCTGTTGATCCAACTGTGGCTAAAAAAGTAAAGCCTTTATCAATTTTTGAAATCTGCTTTTCAATTCCAACTTCAAGCATACCACCCATTTTTTCAATTAAATTTGTTTTTGATTTAGATTTTAATAAACCTTCCATTGAGTCTTTAAATAATTCTGTCATTGGATCATCTGAATTAGCTGGCAAAGTATTGTAAAATGTTTCAGCGGACTTAGATCTCCAGAATTTTTCTTCAAAGTCTTCTGAAGAAAGATTTATTTTTTTAAATAATCGATATTTTTCTATTATTATTGCCCATGAATATACTGAGCATACAATTAATATAATAATCACAGATTTAACAATTATATCTGCTCTGATAAAAAGATTTATTAAAGAAAAATCTGCACTTGTTGCTAAGCCTACTGCTTGAGTCGTTATATCTGCTTCCATAATTCTATTTCACACCTAATTGTGTCATGAATTTGTCCTTAAAAGACTATTAATCCTCTAATTTAAAAGTTTCGTAGAAAAAACTAGAAATTAAAATAGCATCAGCTTTATTGGAGTCTTTTTTCTTTGATAGTTGAGATGAGAAATATGGAAAAATTTCTATCGCTCTTGTCCTACTTGCATCTTTTTCTGAATTTATAAGGTTAAAATATTTTTTCCATTTAGCTGGCCTAACAAAATAAACAGGTAATTGCATAGCGGAACATATTCCTTTCAATATTCCATAAGATTGTCCAAAATTAAACATGCTAGTTACACCTTGTCCTGGCATTGCTGATACTTGCTCTATAACAACTTTGATATCTGATTTATCTAAATTAGATGTTCTTTTTAAAATCTCATTATAAATTTGTGATCCATTCACCTGTTTTTTATTTTTTTTTCCTTCAGTCATCGTTGGCATTTCGACTACATCTAAGATTTTTCCATCCTCAAAAAAACAAATTGATCCTGAAAGTCCTGGGTCAATTCCAATTATTATCATATTAAGCTAATTAAATTTAACATTAGTATAAATATTTTGAACATCATCATCATCTTCGAGTGTTTCCAAAAATTGAATAATATCCTCTTGTCTATCCTTTGATATATCAACGCTATTAAGTGGTATCCATTCAATTTCAGTTGAAATAAAATTACTAATTTTTTCTTCGAGTTTTTTTTTTACATTATATATCTCATTCATAGGACATTGGATCTCATGATACTCAGAGTTAGAAATACATTCATCTGCTCCAGCATCAATTGATAATTCAAATATTTGTTCATCTGATATTTCATTTTTATTTATTTTAATTATTCCAACTTGATTAAAGTTATGAGAAGCAGACCCCTGAGTTCCTAGACTGCCTCCATTTTTTTGAAAAATTGTCCTTATATTAGATGCAGTTCTATTTTTATTATCAGTTAATGTTTCAACAATTACTGCAATTTTATCAGGTCCAAATCCCTCATATCTTAAATTTTCAAAATTAGCCTCAGTATTAGCAGAAGATTTATCAATAGCTCTTTCAATATTATCTTTTGGCATATTTGCAGACCTTGCTGCTTGAATTGCAGACCTTAATCTTGGATTCATTGCTGGATCTTTATCACCTAATTTTGCAGCAACAGTAATCTCCTTAGATAATTTCGAAAATATCTTTGACCTTTGTTTGTCAGCCTTACCTTTTTTATGTTTAATTCCAGCCCAATGTGAATGTCCTGCCATGTTAAAACTAAGTCTTACTTAACTGTCCTCCAAAAATATAGGTTTCTATTTTGTCAGCTAAACCAGTTTCTATATTACAATCAACTATTACACCACACAAAGTAGCTTCACCTAACGCAGGAAAGTGTTTGGTGGATTTTTTATTCATAAATCTATTTAATGAATTTTCTTTATTCATACCAATGACTGAATCATAATCTCCACACATCCCAGCATCTGTTTGATAAGCTGTGCCATTATTTAAAATTCTAGCGTCATTAGTGGGGATATGGGTATGAGTTCCAACAACTAATGTTGCACTTCCATCAAAAAAATGTCCAATAGCATTTTTTTCACTTGTTATTTCACCATGGAAATCAACAACAAGAAAATCATAATCCTCTTTTAATTTATAACTTTTCATAAATTTTTCAGAAACCTCAAAAACATCATCACATTTTTTCATAAATACATTGCCCATGAGATTAAGCACACCAACCTTGATGTTATTTTTAGCTTCATAAATCTCGAAACCTTTACCGGGCGCTGGTTCAAACAAATTTTTAGGTCTTATCAATCGGTTTTCTTTTTCAATAAATTCCATTATTTCTTTTTGATCCCAAACATGATTTCCAGTTGTAATTACATCAACACCACAATTAAAAAAATCTTTACAAATATCTGGGGTTATCCCTACTCCAGAATTTGCAGCATTTTCTCCATTAACTATTACAAAATCTATTTTTTTTGAATTAATTAGACTTAAAAGGTTGTTTTGCAATATTGAGCAACCTGCAATGCCAACAACATCTCCTAAAAATAAAATTCTCATATTAAAATTTCTTTTTCGTTTACAATACAATCTAACTTTTTATCAAAACTATTTGTTGGTACTTTTTTTATCTGTTGAAATGAATATGCCAAACCTATGGTAAGTATTTTTTTAATTTTTGATATTTTATTTATATATCTATCATAAAAACCCCCTCCATAGCCAAGCCTGTTCAAATTTAGATCGTAAGCAACTAATGGTACCAATAATACATCTGGATAAATTATTTTTTTTGTAATGGGTTCTGGTATTCCATATTTGTTTATTTTTAATGGTTCAATTTTTGACCACTTGTAAAAGTCCATTTGATTATCTTTTTTTATAATTGGTAGGGAAATATCAAAGTTTTTTTTTCTTAGATCTTCTAACAATTTAAGATCATCAATTTCAAAGTTTACAGGATAATATCCCCCAATACTTTTTACTTTAATTTTTTCTTTAGTTAGAATTTTAATTATTTTATCTAAATCTACTTTGTGGATATTTTTATTTTTTGATCTTAAGTGTAAAATTTTTTTTCTTATATTTGATTTGATCACAAAATTTATTGAGAAATATTTTCTGAATTAGTTTTTTCGATAAAACTAGATATTTCATTAGTTGCTTCATCGATTAATTTCTCATATTGCTTTTGATTAATTTCTATTTCATTTAAAAGGTCTTGTTGTTTTTGATTTAATTCCTGTATTTCATTTTCTTTTTTATCCCTGTAGTCATAAATAAGAGACTTGAGTTCTCTAAATTTATTAGACAATTCTTTCAATTCAAATTTTTTTTGTTCTACCTTTTTTTTAGTCTCAAAATATTCATCCATAACTTTGACGGCAGTAATCAAAAGTAATTTATTTTCTCCTAAATTGCCTAACGTATTTTTTAAATCATTAAATTTTTGATTTATGTGTATTAACAATTCCTCTAAATGTTCTTCTTGGCCATCATCACAGGATAATAAGAACTGCTTTCCATTAAATTTAATGCTTACATTTGCCATTTATCTATCTCCTCAATTAGAGTATCTGTTTCTTGATTTAATTCATCAATTTTTTCAGAAAATTCCATTTGTTTTTTTTGCTCAATTTTTTCATTATTTTTAATTTCTTCTAATTTAAGAGACAAATTATTATAATCATCCATTAAAGATTTATATTTTTTTTCTAAATCTTCTTTTTCAATTTCTAATTGATTTTTTTGAGTACTTAGGGCTTCAAGGTGCTGTTTAATTTCTGGATTGTGTAGTTTTAAATTTTTTAACTCTGATAAAGCTGAAATTAGTTTTTTTTCTTTTTCGTTTACGGAATTCATATATATATGTTTATATTATTAAATAGATTCTTCTTAGTCTAGACAGGATAATTTTTTGAGCAAACTATATAACGATTTAGCCAATTGTATAAGATTTTTGTCAATTGATGCCGTCCAAAAGGCAAATTCTGGTCATCCGGGAATGCCCATGGGAATGGCAGATGTAGTAACAGTGCTATTTAGAGATTTCTTAAAATTTAATCCAAAAAATCCAAATTGGATAAACAGAGACAGATTTGTGTTATCTGCTGGCCATGGCTCAATGCTACTTTACTCATTATTATATCTTACAGGTTTTAAAAGTGTGTCCCTCAATGATATTAAAAAATTTAGACAATTAGATTCCATTTGTGCTGGTCATCCAGAATATCATCCAAGTTCAGGTATAGAAACTACCACGGGTCCTCTTGGTCAAGGTATTGCAAATGCTGTCGGTTTTGCAATTGCTGAAGAAATTTTATCAAAAAAAATTGGAAAAGATGCATTGAACCATAAAACTTATGTGCTTGCTGGTGATGGCTGTTTAATGGAAGGAATAAGTCATGAAGCTATGAGTTTAGCTGGTCACTTAAAACTTAAAAATTTAGTTATGTTATTTGATAATAATTCTATTTCAATTGATGGTCCCACAAGTCTTGCTGTCTCTGATAATTATAAAAAAAGATTTGAAAGTTACGGATGGAATTATCTAAATATTAATGGTCATAATTATAAAGAAATTTACAGAGCATTAAAAAAAGCTCAAAATTCAAAAAAACCAATTGTAATATCTTGCAAAACTACTATTGGTTTTGGCTCTCCAAATAAATCAGGAAAAGCCTCTTCACATGGTAGCCCTTTAGGAGATGATGAAATTAAATTAGTCAGAAAAAATCTAAATTGGCACTATAAGCCATTTGAAATACCTTCAAAGCTACTAAATGTATGGAAATCAATTGGAAACAAAGGATCCATTCTAGAAAATAATTGGAATAAAAAATTATCTAAAAAAAAAATTAAAATTAAAAATTTATTTAAGAATAATTTTTTGAATGAATTAAAATCTGAAAAAATACAAGCAGTAAAGGATCTTAAAAGTATAGCTTCAAGAAAAGCGTCTGAACTTACTTTAACAGCATTAACTAAAAATGAAAATGTTTTGATTGGTGGATCAGCTGATTTAGCTGGATCCAATAATACAAAAACTAAATTTCATAAAATTATAAAGCCTGGTAATTTTGAGGGAAATTATATTCATTATGGAGTTAGAGAACATGCAATGTGCGCGATAATGAATGGATTGTCTCTTCATAGTAAATTTATTCCTTATGGAGGAACTTTTTTAATTTTTTCAGACTATTGTAAACCCTCAATTAGACTCTCTGCATTAATGCAGAAACAAGTTATCTATGTAATGACACATGACTCAATTGGGCTAGGTGAAGATGGCCCAACTCACCAACCTATAGAACAATTGTCAGGTTTAAGAGCAATACCTAATTTAAATATATTTCGACCAGCAGATAGAATGGAGACAATAGAATGTTGGGAATTAGCATTAAAAAATTCCAAAACACCGAGTGTATTATCTTTAACTAGACAAAATTTAGATCCAATTAGAAAAAATGTTTCAAAAAATAATAAATGCTCCTATGGAGCTTATGAAGTTTATAGATCAAATAAAAAAATTAATGTTGCTATCTTAGCAAGTGGCTCTGAAGTTGGATTAGCAATTGATACATCTAAAGAGCTCCTAAAATATAAAGTATATTCAAAAGTTATATCTGTTCCATGCCAGGAAATTTTTGATAATCAATCAACTTCTTACAAAAATAAAATTTTAAATGAAGCTAAGTTCAACATATCGATTGAGGCAGCTAGTACAGATTGTTGGGAAAAATATGTTGGAAGAAATGGATTATGTTTTGGTATCAATGATTTTGGGAAAAGTGCACCCTATCAAAATATTTATAAATATTTTGGTTTAACTTCAAAAAATATTTCTCAAAAAATTAAAAATCATGTAAAGGGTAAAGTATGACTGTGAAAGTTGGAATTAATGGAATGGGTCGAATTGGTAGAATGATAGTTAGAGCTATTATAGAAAGCTCCAATAAGAATATTGTTATTAAGCATATCAATAATAGAACAAATGCTGAAGCTTGCAGCACTCTTCTTAAATACGACTCAATTCATGGTAAATTTAATGCGAAATTAGGATTTGATAAAAATCATTTAATAATTAATAAGAATAAGATTTCTTTTAGTCAGGAAACAGATTTAAAAAATATAAGTTGGAAAAAATATGATGTTGATTATGTATTTGAGTGTACAGGTAAGTTTAACTCTAGAGAAAAATTAACACCCCATCTAGATAATGGAGCAAAAAAAGTAATTGTCTCTGCTCCTTGTAAAAATGCAGATAAAACTATTGTTTTTGGTGTTAATCAAAATGAAATAAAAAAAAAAGATAAAATTATATCTGCAGCTTCATGTACTACAAATTGCTTGGCTCCAGTTGCTTATGTTTTAAATGAAAACTTTGGAATTGAAAAAGGTTTCATGACCACGATACATGCTTTCACAAGTGATCAAAGAATTCTTGACAATTCTCATAAAGATCCAAGAAGAGCCAGATCAGCAAGCCTATCCATTGTACCAACCTCAACAGGCGCTTCAAAAGCAATTGGTGAGATAATTCCTTCTTTAAATGGTAAACTAGAAGGTATTGCTATGCGTGTGCCAACACCAAATGTATCTTTAGTTGAATTAGTTTTTTGTACAAAAAAAGATTTAACGAAAGATAAAATTAATAAAGCATTTGAAGACTTTATCAAAAAACAAAAAAAAAATGTTCTTGAAATTACATATGAAAAATTAGTGTCAATTGATTTTAATCATAATCCAGCATCTTCAATCGTTGATGCATCATTAACAAACGTTGTTGGAAATAATATGGGAAAAATTTCAGCTTGGTATGATAATGAATGGGGTTTTTCTAATAGAATGTGCGACATAGCAGAATATCTTCATAAAATATCTTAATGAAGTCAATTACAGAAGTAAGTAATTTAGAAAATAAAAGAGTTATACTAAGATTAGATTTAAACGTTCCATTAAAAAATCAAGAAATTCAAGACGAAACAAGAATTTTAAAGATCTTACCTGTAATAAATTTTTTAATTGAAAAAAAAGCAAAAATTATAATTATTTCACATGTGGGCAGACCAAAAGGGGAAATTCAAAAAGAATTATCGTTAATTCCTATCTGTGAAAATTTAAAATCAAAATTAAATAAAGATATAAAATTAATCACTAATAATTTACTTGAAATAAAAAAAAATGATTTGTTTACTGCTACTGATGAAGAGATAATATTTTTAGAAAATATAAGATTTTATAAAGAAGAAGAAGCAAATGATGAAAATTTTTCAAAGCATCTGGCTAGTCTAGCTGATTTATATGTCAACGATGCTTTTTCTTGTTCACACAGAGCTCATGCTTCAGTTTGTAAAATAACAGAATTTTTGCCAGCTTACGCAGGGTTACAATTAAATTCCGAAGTTGAAGCTTTAAAAAAAGTAACTTCAGAAATAAAAAAACCTGTAACTTGTATTATAGGTGGTTCAAAGATTTCAACTAAAATTGGTATAATAAAAAATCTAATTCCAAAATTTGATAACATTATTATCGTTGGAGGAATGGCAAATAATATTCTAGAATATAATGGTCATTCAATTGGTAAATCCATTAAAGAGGATAACTGTAAAGATATCATCGATGAAATTTTTAAAACATCAAAAAAATTTAGCTGTTCAATAGTTTATCCAGAGGATGTTGCTGTTGGAAAAAATTTAGCTGATGCTTCCAAAATTAAATCATTAAATGAAATAGAAAATGATGATTTAATCTTAGATATTGGCCCTAAAACGATAGAAAAAATTAAACTAATCATAGAAAGAAGTAAAACCTTGTTGTGGAATGGACCTGCGGGCTATTTTGA
>LIBV01000015.1 GCA_001438335.1 Pelagibacteraceae bacterium BACL5 MAG-120820-bin39 | reverse complement strand
AAATAAAGTTGCTCAAGATATTAATTTAAAATTATTAGGTGTATCTGTTTTAACTAGTTTTAATGATGAGGATTTACTAAGTTTAGGATTTAAAGATCAAGTAAAAGATCAGGTTTTAAGATTAATTAAAATTGCCGATGAAGCAAAACTTCATGGTGTTATATGTAGCCCTTTAGAAATCAAAATGATCAAAGAAATTGCACCTAATTTAAAATGTTTTACACCTGGGATAAGACAAGAAGCTGGGGATGATGATCAAAAAAGAACTATGAATGCTAAACAAGCAATAGATGCAGGCAGTGATTGTTTAATAATCGGAAGACCAATAACTAAAGGCAATCCTAAAGAAAATATAAAAAAAATTATTTCATCACTGAATTAGATGAAATTAAAGATTTGTGGAATTTCAGATATTAAAACTCTTCAATATTTAACAAATCATCCCTTTCCACCCACTTATATTGGTTTTATTGTAAATTATCCAAAATCAAAAAGATTTGTAGAATTAAAAGCTCTTAAAGATTTGCTCAAAATTGATAAAAAAAAATCATATTATGTGGCAGTGTTAGTGAAGCCTAACACTAAAATTCTTGAAGAAATAAAAGATTTACCTTTTGATTATTATCAACTTTATGATTGCAGTCCTGAAGAAGTAAAAAAAATTAAAAATAATTATAATAAAAAAGTTATTACTGCTTTAACTGTTGAGAGTAAAAAAGACTTTGAAAATTATCAAAATTATAATGATGTCACTGATATTTTTTTATTTGATAGTAAAGGGTATGAAAAAAGCATGTCATTTGACCATAAATTAATTGAAAATAAAAAAATTAATAAAGAAATCATGCTAGCTGGAAATATTCAAATAGATGATAAACTTGAAAATTATAAAAAAATAGCAGATATTATTGATATATCTGGAGGCCTAGAAACTTCTGGATTAAAAGATATTTCCAAAATAGAAATCTTCTTAAAAAAAATTAAAAAATTAAATGATGCAGCTTAAAAAAGGTATTCCTCTAATTGATCAACATGATAAATATGGTTTTTGGGGTGGTAAATTTGGTGGCAGTTTTATTCCAGAAACACTTAAAAAACCTATAGACGACTTAACAGTTCAATTTCAAAAACTAAGAAAAGATAAAAAATTTATTAAAAAAAGAGACTTTTATTTTAAAAACTACATTGGTTCTCCAACCTCATTTGTAAAATTAGAAAATTTAACCAATCATCTAGGTGGTGCTCAAATTTGGGCAAAAGTAGTCTCTGAGGCTAATGGTGGTGCACATAAAATATACAATGCCACAGTTCATGCTCTAATTTGTAAATCAATGGGCAAAAAATATATCGTAGGTGATACGGGTGCTGGCTATGCAGGTAAAATGTTAAGTATGGCTGCTAAAAAATTTGGTCTTAAATGTAAAATTTTTATGGGGGCAAAAGATATTAAAAGACAAAAACCTAATTGTGATGCTATGAGAAAAAATGGTGCTGAAATAGTACCAGTTTATTCTGGAAGTCAAACTTTGGTTGATGCAGTAAGTGAATGTATGAGATACTGGGTATCCAATTGTGACAATACTCATATGTGTGTAGGTTCAACAGTTGGTCCAAATATTTTTGTTAAAATTTGTGGATGGAGTACTGCACAAATTTCTAGAGAACTTAAAGTTCAACTAAAATCACAATTTAAAAAAATACCAAATAAAATAAAGCTAATTAATTGTGTGGGTGGTGGAAGCTCCGCCTATGGTTTTTGGAGTGAATTTATTGATTATGATAAAAAACAAATTGAACTCATTGGTGTTGAAGCCGGTGGGCCAAAAAACTCTAAACTTCATGCCGCTCCTTTAAGCAAAAATGCTAAAATTGGTATCTTGCATGGTGCTGCTTCTTATGTTTGTCAAAATTCAGAAGGACAAATTAGTGACACCGAATCAATAAGTGCTGGTTTAGATTATCCAGGGGTAAGCCCTATCCATTGTTATTTAAAAGATACTAAAAGAGCAAGATACACTTATGCAACAGATGAAGATGCCCTTAATGCTTATCAAATGGTTAAAAAATTTGAGAAACTCAATCCAAGTTTAGAGCCTAGTCACGCTTTTGCAGAGGCTATAAAAATTGCTCCAAAATTAAGTGAGGATACAATCATCATTGTCAATTCCTGTGGAGATGCAAAAAAAGATAGGGATATTTTAAAAGAAAGATTAGGAAAAATTTAATGAGTTCATCATTAATTAATCAAGCATTTTTAAAAGCAAAAAATGAAAAAAGACCAGCTTTATTAACTTACACGGTAGCAGGTGATAATTCTAAAAAAAAATCTTTAGAAATTTTAAAATCAATTTCAAATCATGCTGATATTTGTGAGTTGGGGTTTCCTCATAACACACCTATAGCTGATGGAGGACAAATTCAAACTAGTGCTTACCGAGCTATTAAAAATGGAATTAAAATTAATGATGTTTTTTCAATTGTAAAAGATTTTAAAAAAATAAAATCAACAAAACCAATTATTATGATGGGTTATTATAATATGATCTATCAATATGGTGAGAATAATTTTTTAAAGAAATGCTCAAATTCAAATGTTGATGGGTTAATTGTTGTAGATCTTCCTTATCCAGAAAACACAAACTTTGCAAATAAGTGTAAAAAAAAAGGAATTAATTTTATTCAACTAGTTTCACCAACCACCTCAAATCATAGATTAAAGCAAATTATGAAAGCATCACATGATATGGTTTATTATATCTCGATGCTATCAACAACAGGTGGAAAATTGAAAGTTTCCCCTAAAAAAATTTTAGAGCGTTACAGTAAAATTAAGCAAATAGATAAATCTAAAAATGTCGTAATTGGCTTTGGAATTACTGAAAAAACAATTAAATCATTGAGAAAAGCGGACGGATTAGTTGTTGGTAGTGCATTATGTAAAGAAATATCTAATTCAATTAAAAAGAGACAAAATCCTGTCACAAATGTTACTAATATTGTGAAAAGATTAAAAAATAAAATTAAATGAATTGGATTACCAAAATAATTAGAGCAGGTGAAAAGATTAAAACTGCTATTAATAAAAGAGCCTCTAAGGAAGATATTGAAAAAAGTGACTGGACATCATGCTGCAGAGGGCCAATTTTAAAAAAAGACTTAGAAAATAATTTATTTGTTTGCCCAGATTGCAATAAACACCATCGAATTAAACCAACACAAAGATTTGATATATTGTTTGGTAAAAATAATTATGAAATATTTAAGACCCCTATTCCTGCTGATGATCCCTTAAATTGGACTGATAAAAAATCTTATAAAGACCGATTAAAAAGTGCTAGAAAAAAAACAGGTATGCAATGTGGAATGATGGTTGCTTCTGGTAACATTAATAATATTAAAGTAACTGCGGTTGCATCTGATTTTGATTTTTTAGGAGCTTCTATGGCTGCTGCTGAAGGTGAGGCTTTTTTATATGGCATTCAATATGCAATTGAAAATCAAACTCCATTTCTTTGTATCAGTGCAGGTGGTGGAATGAGAATGATGGAATCGTTAATCTCTTTATCGCAGATGACTAGAACCACTCTTGCAATCAATGAACTTAAAAGAAACAATTTACCCTACTTAGTTTTGATTACAGACCCTACTGCTGGAGGTATTACTGCATCTTACGCAATGCTTGGGGATATCCACATCGCTGAACCTGGTGCTTTAATTGCTTTTGCAGGTGCTAGAGTTATTCAAGGTACAGTTAAAGAGGAATTGCCTGAAGGATTTCAGAGAAGTGAGTACGTAGAAAAAACAGGATTTGTAGATATTATTGTTGAACGAAAAGACTTAACGGACAAAATTGGTAACTTATTATCAATATTGCTTAAGCAAAATTCTGCTGTAAGTTCGGAAGAACATGAAACTACAGAAGATAGTCAATCGCTTACAAAAGCTGCATCCTAAAGAAATAGACCTTTCTCTAGATCGAGTAAAAAATCTTTGTACAAAGCTAGGAAATCCTCAAGATAAAATTAAAGCAATTTCTATTATTGGTACCAATGGTAAGTATTCAACAATCCAAGTGTTATTTGCTATTTTAAAAAAAGCAAAATTTAAATGTAATATTTACACAAGCCCACATATTCAAAAAATAAATGAACGATTTGTTTTTAATAATAAAGAACTAGACGATGAAAATTTAGCAAATCTTTTTGAAGAAATAGAAGAAGCTAACGAAAACCAACCCATTACATTTTTTGAAATTCTAACAGCTGCTTTCTTTAAAAAAGCTAGTGAATATAGAGATAATATTAATCTAGTTGAAACTGGTTTATTTCATAGATTTGATGCAACAAATATATTGAAAGAAAATTTAGCAAGTATTGTAACTTCGATTGGTTTAGATCATCTCGACTGGTTGCCAGAAAACGAGCAAACAGTAGAAAAAATTATCTTTGAAAAAACTTCATCATTACTGAAGTCTATTATTATTGTTGCAAAACAAAGCTCAAAAGAAGTTACCGAATGTATAAAAAAAACTATATCAGATAATAAATCTCAAAAACTTTTCTTTAATGAAGATTATAGCTTCTCATTAAAAGAAAATGGTTTCTTTTATTATGAAGATAAGTTTGGTGGTTTAAAACTTCCCCTACCCAATATTCATGGTGGATTTCAATTAGAAAATGTTTCAAGTGCTATTGCAACGGCTAGAGTTATAGAAAATTTAACTATCAAAGAAAATCATATACAAACTGGAGTTACAAAAATTCATAGTATTGCTAGACTTCAAGAATTAACTTCTGGCAAATTGAAAGAGTTAGCTAAAAATAATCGATTATTTGTGGATGGTTCTCATAATCCACTTGGTGCAAAAGTTTTAAACGAACACTTACAAACTCTTAATTGCAACAAACATATCATCCTTGGAATGATGGCTAACAAAGATCATCAAGATTATATGAAATATTTTAAAGATATTTCCTCTTTAACAACTATCGATATTACCAATCAGCCAAATTCAATCAAAGGAATAGATTTAAAGAACAAATTAACAAACTTTCCAAATGTTCAGTACAAAGAAAATATTTATGAAGCTATAAAATCAATTTCTGTTAAAGAAAATGATATTATATTAATTACCGGATCTTTGTATTTAGCTGGTGAAGTTTTGAATTTAAATTAGATATTCTTATCTAAAAATTCTTTCATGTGACCTTCAGGAACGCCACCTACTTTTCTATCTACCTCAACACCCTTTTTGTAGATAATCACTGTTGGAACTCCTCTAATGCCTGCTGCACTACCAGTATTAATGCCACCATCTTCGATATCAGCATAATAAAAACCAGCTTTACCTTTGTACTCATCAGCTAATTTGTCCATCACTGGTTTTAAAGCCTTGCATGGGCCACACCAAGCTGCACTGAATTGAATTACAGATACATCTTCGTTTTTAATTTTACTGTCAAAATCTTCGTCTTTAAAGTCTATAAGCATATTATTGATATAATTGTTTCAAATAATTATTCAATGGTGAAAAAGAAGTTTTTTTATTTAATTAACAAATAACTTGGTACTAAAAATCTAGGAAATTAAGCATCTGAATATTTTTGTTCCAAGTTCATAACGTAATCATTGATACCATCTAAAAACTTCAATTTTTCATCAACTGTTTTGAATGAGAACATTTTATCATCATTTTCTCTTATTTCGTCACATTCTGAATAAAATGCTGAAACAGTCCACCATTTTTCTTTATTGGTGCTTAATATCCTTGAAGCAATTCTTCTTTTAATTTTTTTATATATGTCTTTTGGTAAAATTTCAGGAGCTTCATTATAAATTAAACTATGACCAAATATTACTAAACGATCATCTTTAAATTTATCTAGCAAGGCAAATTTTCCTTTCCAATCTGATGTATGAAACTTCTGAAATAACGGAACATCTTTATTAAAAGTTTCAAAACCTCCTGAATAAATTGTTTCTTCAGGTTCTAAATCTTCTTGGGAAGCAGTCTCCATTTTTTCCTCAGCAGCTTCTCTTAAAATATTACAAATATCTATAGAAAATTTTTCATTAGTTTTAACTAATTCAGCTCTTTTACTTATTAAACTTGGATCAATTTTTTTATAGGGTTCAACTTTCATTCCATGGCTTTTTTCTAAAATAATTGGAGCCTTATTAAATTTAATTGTTCTTAAAAATTTAGGAGATTTTTTCATTTCCTTATTTAAATCTTCATAATTTAATTTTTGAATTGCTTCTACATCAACTTTTAAATCTACAGCTTGACCCCATTTATAAATTGGGTGAACACAAGAATTTGGATGCAATGGTGCACATAAATATAAATAACTTTTGCCATAAAAATATTCATTCAAAGTAAATATATTTTCTTGTTTAATTAAATTTTCAGCAACAACCTTGCTGCTAGTTTTTAAATATTCACTCCATAGAATGGGCTGTTTTTTTCTTATTAAGTCTAAAATTTTTACAGTTAATTCTGTATCAAATAAAGCTGAGTGTGCTCCTGATGATTCAAAACCATTAAGTCTAGCGAGAGACTCGAGCTTCATAGATTTGTTGCCTTTATCGTTTAATTCAGTTTTTAAAATATTTTCATCAATTGCAAAGGCCGCTTTAACAATATTTAATGCATCATGCCTAACATTGCCTTCAGTGTTAGTTAAGTAAGGTTTTCTTAAGGATTTGAAAAATTCTTTTCTAATAACCTCATCATCAAAATTAATGCTAGAATAACCCAAAAAAGTTGCTGGAGACCACTCTCTAAATTTTTTTTCAACTTGAGCCAACATTTCATAATGGCTTAAATTTCCCTTAGTAATTAAATCAACATTAGATTTATTAATACATAAAGCTGTGGCGGATGGGACACGGTCTTGTGGCATTCGGCATCTTGCAGAAAATCTCTCTTTTTCTTTAAAATTTTCATCCAATAAAATTGCGCCTATTTCAATAATAGTAGCCCAATCAGTTTGTGCTGAGTCAGTTTCGATATCCCAAACTACGTAATTCAATTCATTCTCCTTTGTTCATAAAATTGTTCAACTTTTAGTAAAAATTTTTTTTGATAATCATTGAATTTTTCACCATCAATTATAAATCTTTGAAACATATTGTCCTTTGTACAAAGCAAAATAACCGCTTGAGAAATATTTGAGCCATAAACAGTATTATGGGCCAAACCATAAGCGGCACACTGCAAATAATAATCTTCAATCCATTCATCTTTTTTTGGTTTATTACTTTGTTTAAAATCAATTATTGTCTCTTTATTTTCATATACACCGATACAGTCAGCAGCTCCTGCATATTTTCCAGGATAATATATTGTAGCCTCACATCCCCAAATTTCTTCCAATTTATTTCTTAAACCATTTTCTATAATTTGATCAGCCATCATCTTCTCCCTGGTATTGTCGCCTAATAAATCCATATTAAGCTTACCAAGTAAAAATTTTTCTAAGTAGTCATGCATGGAACTTCCTCTGCTACTTGCTTCTTGTTTAATTATTTCAGCTTGTTTAAAACCAACTCTCTCTTTCCATTCAGCAAGTTTTGCTTTTTTTTCCTCTGACTCAGTTGCTTTTAAAATAGTTGTCACTGAAGGAAGGCTTTCTTGATTAACTGCATAATGTCTTGAACCATGAATTATTGACCTAGTAGATTTAGGATAATTATATTTATTATTCCACTTCATGTAATTTCTTATAGACGTTATTGAAGAAAAAAAGAAATTAATTTTTAAATTGTTTAGTTCGTTCAACAAATTTTTCTACGTTATCAGTTTCTACAGCCTTCTCAATCTGCTCAGGATCTTTAATGCTCTCTAAAGTTCTTGTAATAGATCTTGCATCAGTTCCAAATTTATCCACAACTCCCATTGCTTCCTCTAATTTTTTTCTTAATAAAACAACATTTTCAAAATGTTTTGCAAATCTTGTGCTAATTGTTTTTAAATGATTATAAATTTCTGTAGCACCCTTTTGCACTTTCAATGACTGAAAGCCCATATGTAAAGATTGTAAATAAGCAGATAAAGTATTTGGCCCACAAATTACAACTTTATATTTTTTCATTAATTCTTGGGTTAATAATTCTTTAGTGCTTGGATCTTGATATTCAGTTAGCTCTTTGTATAAACTCTCAGTTGGTGCATAAACAATTGCAAAATCTGTAGTTTTAGGTGGAACAATATATTTTTCATTAACACTTTTGGCTTTAGCTTTAAAAGCATTGGCCAATTTAGTTCTGGCTTCTGCTACTGCTTTTTTGTCATCAGCATCATAACCATCGGTAATTGCTTTAAATTTTTCAACAGGAAAATGAGAATCTACTGGAACCATAACGTCACCTTGAAGACGAATAGCAAATTCAACATTTTCATTGGTATCCTCTTTCATTTTTACATTTGTCATATATTGAGATGCTGGCAATAAATCCTTAATTAAAGCATCCAAAGAAAATTCAGCTAAAGTTCCATATTTTTTAACTCCTGCGAGAATTTTAGTAATGCCCTCTTGGCTTTGATTTAATAATTTAACCTGGTCATTAAAACTTCCAACTTTTTCATCCACTTTAGTTAAAGCTTCAGTCATATCTTTAGTGACTCCAGTTGATAAATTATTAAATGAAGTGGACATTGCACCTAGTGATGTGTTGATTGTAGTATTTAAAGTATCTCTTAAGTTTGAAATCTCTAATTTTAAGTTAGCTATTTCCTCTGCTTCTTTATTTTCATCTTGAGATTTAGGCAATTTCTTTATTAAAAGATACAAGGCTACTAAAACTGCCAAAAAAATTAAAGATAATATAACTATTTCGAATCTCATGTTTTATTTATAACCGTGATTATACTTAATTAAACATTAAAAAATTATTATAAACTTTAAATATTACAGTTAGTATTAATCAAATTACACAATAATTCTTAATAAAAAATTTAACTCTTGAAAATTTTAGAAGATTAAAAAAAAATTTTAATTAGAGATATTATTTCATTAAAAATTTTTGAACCAAATAATGCTTGAAAATAAAAATTTGCTGAATAAAAATACAATAAAATCAATAATTATTTGGCTTCGTTTTGACACAAGGAGACTTTTTAAATTAAAAGTCCTTTAAAAAAATTATTTTATTTTTAATAATTAATTCTTAGAAAGTAATTTAGCTAATTTTTGAATTTCTTTATTTTTTTGTGTGTTTTTAGAAATCATCATACAGCCTTCGGATTTTAAAATTTCTCCATCTTTTAATATTCTTAAATTATTGGCTTTTAAAGTTTCTCCGGTAGAAGTAATATCGGTTATAATTTCTGCAGAACCAGTAAAAGGATAGGTTTCTGTGGCCCCTAGACTATCCACTAATTGAAATTGAGTGACACCTTTTGAAAATAAAAATTCTCTGGTAAGGTTTGGATATTTAGTACCTACCCTTAGTCTTTTTTTCTTTTGATCTTTAAATTGGAAAGCTATTTCCTCAAGATCTGCAATAGTTTGTACATCAAGCCAAGCATCTGGTATGGCAATGACTAATGTCGCTTTACCAAAGCCATATTTTTTTAAAACACTAATCTTGTTTTGAATATTAATTTCACTTTCTTTAAGTAAATCATATCCGGAAAAACCTAGGTCTAATGATCCATCTCCAAGTCTTTGAACTATTTCTCGCGCATGTAAATAGACTACTTTAATATTTTTATGACCTTTTATTGAAGCAAATAGATCTCTTTCTCCTCTTTCAGATATTAAATTTAATTTCTTTTTTTTAAAAATATTTAAAACATCTTTTCGAAGTCTACCTTTACTTGGAATACCTATATTTATTATACTGTTCATAAAATTATAAATTTAAAGCAGCTCCTACTGCTGCAACTGGCTTATTCGAACCTAGATCTAATATTAATTTATCGTATCGACCCCCACTAATAATATTTTTATTTTTTGAATTAGATTTAATATCTATTCTAAAAACCATGCCGGTATAATACTCAAGCTGTCTACCAAAAGATGCAGAAAATATAACATTTAATTTTGAGACTTTATTATTTGAAATTGGAAAATACTTTTGATCCACCACTAAATTAATTTTATATTTTTTGAAAAATTCATTTAATTTTTTTGCCGCTTGGCTTATTGGACACTTAATATTTAAAAATTCTTTAATTATTTTTGAAACTCTTTGACCTTTATTGGTTCTTCTGGGATCTTTAATTTTATCATTAAATCTTTTTAAGATTTCTCCAACTGATCTTCCAGCAATAACAGTTGATTGATCCTGTTTTAACATTTGAATATAACGTTTTTTATCTACTTCAACGATTGTTGGATCAACATCAGAGTTAGTCTCTAATCTTTTTAATAGATCATTAAAATAACTTTCTCTCCAAAAATGTCTTGAAAGTCTTAATCGCCATCTTTTTGGAATATCTAGCTTTGACAGAAGTAAATTAAATATTTCAACATTACCAATGGTTAAAATTCCTGATGAGTATTTTAAACTTTGAAGAGATTTTAAAGAAGTATTAATAATTTCTTTGTCATCATTTTTTTCGTCTTTAGAGCCGATGATTTCAAAACCAATTTGATTTCTTATTATAGAATCTTTTTTATTTTGTGATTTTCTGTAGGCTTGACCGCTATAAAATATTTTTTCTTTGCCTTTAAGATTGTTTTCTAAATATCGAAGACAGGATACAATTGTTAAATCAGGCCTAAGGCACAATTCATTGCCATTTTGGTCAGTAAAAGAGAATATAAATTTTCTAAAATTTTCACCCGATCTTTGAACGATATGATTGGCCTCAATAACGGAAGGTAGTTCTATATATTTGAATCCTTTGGATTTAACCGATTTAAGGATTTTTTCAGATAAATTTTTTGATTTCATCAATTAAATTCTCTTTTGGAACTGTGCTCTGATTATTTTCACCTTTCACGCCTAAAAGGTTTTTAAGAGTTATGGTATTATCTTTAAATTCATTATCCCCACAAATAACAGCTACTGGACACTCTCTTTTATTTGCATAAGTTAATTGTTTACCAAGATTCTTTTTGCTATCTAAAAATATTTCTGAATTAATATTATTATCTCTTAAAGTATTTAGAATTTCATAATAGTTTTTTAAATATTTATCATCCATAACACAGACAATAACTGGTTTTTGTTCATCTATTTTGACTTGATCTAATTGCATCATTGCAAACAACAGTCGATCAACTCCAATACTGACACCTGTGCCTGGAATATCTACTCCTTTAAATCTTGAAATAAGCTTATTGTATTGACCACCAGAACAAACACTACCAATGTCTACTTCTTTACCTTTAGCATTGGTTGCTTTAAAATTTAAATCAGTTTCAACACAAAAACCATCATAGTAGGCTAAGCCTCTAACTATAGTAAAATTTGTTTTAACTTGATTGGCGTAGTTTCCGTAACTTACTATTTCTAATAATTGCTCAATTTCTTTTATACCTTCTTGGGATAAAGGATTTTGAAGGGTATTTTTTAATTCTGATAAATCTTTTACTTTTAAAAAATTAATAATTTGAGAGGCTTGATCATCATTTAAATCTGCCCCTTTAGTAATTGCACCACTTGCATCTTTTCTTTCTTTTTTTAAAAGATCCTCAACTCCTTTTAAACCAAATCCAGGCTTGTCTAACTTATCAATGGCTCGCATGACTTTAATTTTTTTCTCTTCAGAAATCTTAAGTTCTTCAATTAGACCTTGAACAATTTTTCGATTACTAACATTAATGGTAAATTGATCTTTATTAAGACCACAAGCAATTAAAGTGCTTGCTATTAAATTGCATAGTTCAGCATTCGCTTGAGCTGGATTAACATTGCCAACAATATCGCAATCTGCTTGCATAAATTCTCGATATCTAGCATTGCCCGCTTTTTCATTTCTAAATACATTTTGAATTGCATAACGTTTATAAATTGAGGGCAATTGTTGATTGTTTTGTGCCACAAACCTAGCTAGTGGACTAGATAGATCGTATCTTAAAGTAATATTTTCATCCCCATCCGCAAAAGAGAAAACATCAGACATAGGATTGGCCTCATCTTCCGCTAAGAAAGATCCAATATTTTCACTGATTTCGAAGGATGGTGTTTCTAAAGGATCAAAACCAAACTTTATAAAATTATTCTCAATCGCTTTTAGAAGCTTTTTTTTAAGAAGTAATTTTTTGTTCCATCGATCTTCGAACCCTGAGGGTAATCCAGGGATTAATTTATTTACTTTATTCATCTATTTTTGGTACCCGCGCTTGGAATTGAACCAAATCCTAGAGTTCCACAAACTCCCGTACTGACCATTATACTACGCGGGCATTCAAACTTTGTTTATTTTTATATTATTTTTGTGTGGATTAAAAATTAAATTATAAATAATTGCCTACAGGCAATGGAAATAGATTCTATGAGTACTTCTTGAAGTCTCTCTATATGTAATATTTATAATCATGGGCAGTCTTTTAGACAAAAATTATAATTATTCAAGATTTAATTAAAAAAGGACGTTTATCTATTTTGTAGATAAAACGCCCTTTAATAAATTTTGTGAAATATAAATTAGCCTAATTTTTTTAAATTCACGGCAGAAGGACCTTTAGGACCATCTTCTAGTGTAAACTCTAGTTTATCACCTTCATTTAAAAATCTCATACCTGCAGCTTTGACAGCGCTTGCATGGACAAATGCATCTTTTTCTTTGTCATCTCTTTCGATAAATCCGTAACCTTTTTTACCGTTAAACCACTTTACTTTACCTTGTAATGTACTCATCTTATTCTTAGTCCTTTTGTTATTTATTATGTAAATAAATTAATTTCTTTTTAGGTAATTTCAAGATGAAAAATTAAAGGTGGTGGCTGAGGAGAGATTCGCACTCCCGACACAAGCCTTTTCAGGGCTCTGCTCTACTCCTGAGCTACTCAGCCTTAAATTATCCTCTAAAGATGATTCTGCCTTTAGTAAGATCGTAAGGTGTCATTTCGATTGTTACATTATCGCCTTGTAACACTCTAATTCTATTCTTTCTCAACTTACCTGCTGTGTGAGCTGTCACAATATGACCATTCTCTAGTTGAACTCTAAACATTGCGTTTGGAAGTAGGTCCGTCACCTTGCCTTTGAATTCCAGTAAGTCCTGTTTTGACAAATTTAATTTCTCCTAATTCTTTTTTTTACGGATTGAGCATGTCCTGCTAACCCTTCATAATTTGCAAGAGTTATAACGGATGGTCCAAGAGTTTCAATACCCTTTTTTGATAGGTTTATGTATGAAATTCTTTTGTAGAATTCATTAACACTTATTCCACTTGAGTATTTTGCAGAGCCATTGGTTGGCAATACGTGATTAGATCCAACATTATAATCAGTCATTGCCATTACCGCATATTTTCCTAAACAAATAGAGCCTGAATTTTTAATTTTAGACACTAATTGTTTATAATTTTTTACATTTAACTCTAAATGTTCAGGAGCAATTCTATTAACTACCTCAATTATTTTTTGATCAGATTTTATATAAATCAAAATTCCATTATTCATTAAACTTTTTTTTGCAATTGAGATTCTTGGTATCTCTTTTAATTGTTTTGTTATTTCTAACTTAACTTTATTTAATAAATTTTTATCTTTAGAAATTAAAATACATTGTGCAAGATTATCATGTTCTGCTTGACCAATTAAATCACTCGCAACCCATTCCGCATTTGAAAATTTATCACAAACAATGGTAACTTCAGAAGGTCCTGCAGTCATACCTTCGATCCCTACATCGCCAAAAACTTCTTTTTTTGCAGCAGCAACATATGAGTTGCCTGGACCTACAATCTTATCGACTTTTTTAATTTTTTTTGTTCCATAGGCAACGGCTGCAATTGCTGAAGGACCACCAATTGAATAAATTTCTTTGATTTTACATTTTCTAGCCGCATATAATACCGCTGGATTTTGAACTCCTTTAAAACCAGGATTAATCATTACTATTCTCTTTACTCCAGCAACTATTGCAGGAATAGCATTCATTAAAACACTTGATGGATAAGAAGCGGTAGAACCAGGTACATAAATAGCAACTGAATCTATTGGTAAATATTTATACTCTAATTTGTTTTGTAAATTATCTGTGTAGGAAATATTTTTAAATTTTTGCAGAGAATGAAATTTATAAATTCTATTATAAGCAAGATCGATCGCTTTTTTTACCTTCTGATCTAAGCCTGTTATTGATTTTGAAATAGATTTAACAGTTGGAACAATAATATTATTTTGATTAAATTTTTTCTCGTATTTTAAAACTGCCTTATCACCATTTTTCTTAACATCATTAATGATGCCTGAAA
>LIBV01000014.1 GCA_001438335.1 Pelagibacteraceae bacterium BACL5 MAG-120820-bin39 | reverse complement strand
ACCAGAGTTTTTCATTACTTGTCCAACAAAAAAACCAAACAATTTTTCTTTACCCTGTTTATACTCAATAGCTTTTTCTCTATTTTCATTAATAATTTTATCAATCAATGTCTCTAATGCTTTAGGGTTACTTTCTTGTTTTAGTCCTTTTTCTTCAACAATCATTTGTGGGTCTAAATCACCATCCATCATATGCTCAAAAATAGATTTGGCTATTTTTCCTGAAATAGTTCCATTTTTAATCAGATTAATCAATTTAGCTAAATTCTTAGCACTTATTGGAGTTTGTGAGATTTCTAAATTCTTTTCATTTAAAACCGCAAACAATTCACCTGTAATCCAATTAACTGCCAACTTCATGTCTTTATTTTTTCCCATTTTTGCAACCACTTCTTCAAAATATTTTGCTACCTCAATATCAGAAACTAGTATTGTCGCCTCATAAGGTGAGATTTTAAATTCATCCATAAATCTTTTTTTCTTTTCATCAGGAAGTTCGGGTATTTCAGCTTTAAGTGCTTCTATGAATTCATCTGATACTTCTAATGGTAATAAATCTGGATCAGGAAAATATCGATAATCATGAGCATCTTCTTTTGATCTCATAGATCTTGTTTCATTTTTCTTAGTATCAAATAATCTTGTTTCTTGATCAATTGTTTTGCCCTCTTCAATTAAATCAACTTGTCTATTTGCTTCATAATTTATTGCCATTTGCATGAATTTAATAGAATTTACATTTTTGATTTCACACCTCGTTCCAAATTCTTTTATACCCTTTAATCTAACAGAAACGTTAACATCAGCTCTTAATGATCCTTCTTGCATATTACCATCACAAGTTCCAAGATATCTCATTATCGATCTTAGTTTTTTAATATAAGCATTAACTTCATCTGGAGACCTTAAGTCTGGTTTGCTAACTATTTCCATTAAAGCTACTCCTGATCTATTAAGATCAACAAACGTGCTTTGGGGATCCATATCATGTATACTTTTTCCCGCATCTTGTTCTAAATGTAATCTTTCTATACCTACTTCTTTATGGCCATCAGGCATATCAAGAATAACTTTACCCTCGCCTACTATCGGATGTTTGAATTGTGAAATTTGATAGCCTTGAGGTAAATCTGCATAAAAATAGTTTTTTCTATCAAAAACGGATCTTTTATTAATTTGTGCCTTAAGACCGATACCAGTTTTAATTGCTTGTTTAACACAAAATTCATTAATCACTGGCAGCATACCTGGAAAAGCAGCATCAACTAAACTAACTTGAGTATTAGGCTCTGCACCAAATTTTGTTGAAGATGTAGAAAAAAGTTTTGAATTTGAGGTAACTTGAGCATGAACTTCAAGACCTATAACTACCTCATATACTTTATCCCCTCTTATGATTAAATATTCACTTTGGTCTTTACTCACTACATCCACCAGTCGTTAATTTTATTTTTAAATTCAATTTTTTCTTCCATGGCATAAGCTATATCTAGAATTTCCTGTTCAGCAAAAGCTTTACCTATTATTTGAAGTCCTAAAGGATAACCTTTGGCATCATGTCCAGCTGGTATAGAAATGGCGGGCAGTCCTGCTAGGTTTACAGGTACTGTAAAAATATCATTAAGATACATTGAAATTGGATCGTCTTTTTTTTCACCTATTTTAAAAGCTGAACTTGGGGTCGATGGAGTTAAAATTGCATCTACAAGTTTATAAGCTTCATCAAAATCACTTTTTATTAATCTTCTAACCTTTTGGGCCTTTAAATAGTAAGCATCATAATAGCCTGATGACAAAACATAGGTACCAATCATTATTCTTCGTTGAACTTCAGAACCAAATCCTTCTGATCTAGTTTTTTCATACATATCAATTAAATTATAACCTTCTGATCTAAAGCCATATTTAACACCATCATATCTAGCAAGGTTTGAAGAGGCTTCTGCTGGAGCAACAATATAATAAGTAGGTAAAGCATATGAAGTATGAGGAAGTGAGATGTCAACGATTTCAGCCCCACAATTTTTTATATGTTGAATGCCTTTTTGCCATAATTCTTCAATTTCTTTTGGCATTCCATCAACTCTGTACTCTTTGGGGATCCCAATTTTTTTTCCTTTGATATTTTTTGAAAGTTCTTTTCTGTATTGATTTCTTTTAAAATCGATTGAAGTAGAGTCTTTGGGATCATAAGTGCTAATAACCTCTTGTAATAAAGCACAATCTTCAACATTTTGTGCCATAGGACCAGCTTGATCTAAGGATGAGGCAAAAGCTACTATTCCATATCTTGAGCAACTTCCATAAGTAGGCTTTAAACCCACTGTACCTGTAAAAGACGCAGGTTGTCTAATAGAACCCCCTGTATCAGTTCCAATTGTAACCGGAGTTAGTTGGCCAGAAACAGCAGCTGCAGAGCCGCCTGAAGAACCACCTGGAACCAAATTTTCATCAATTGGATTTTGCACATTTCCAAAATAACTAGTTTCATTTGAAGAACCCATAGCAAACTCATCGCAGTTTAATTTTCCTAATAGTATTCCACCTTCATCCCAAATGTTTTGTGTCACAGTAGATTCATATGTTGGAATAAAATTATTTAAAATTTTACTTGCTGCTGTAGTTTTAATTCCATTTGTACAAAACAAATCTTTTACAGCTATAGGTATGCCTGGTAATTTTAAATCAAAATTTGGACTATCATCAAATTTTTTAGCTTTAACAAGAGCATTAGAAAAATCTTCCGTTATATAAGCGTTGAGTTTTTTTGATTTTTCAGATCTTTCTACAAAAGATTTAGTAATCTCATAAGAAGAGAGTTTTTTCTCTTTAATATTTTTAATTAATGAATTTAAAGATTGTTTTGTTATATCTGACATTATTCTACTACTTTAGGAACTACAAAAAAATCTTCATTATCAGCAGGAGAATTTTTAAGAATTTGTTCTCTTATATTTTTACTTTTAATTTCATCTGGTCTTAATTTTAGAGTAGTTTCTGCTACAGATGTTAGAGGTTGAACATTATCAGTTTTAAGTTCACTTAATTTTTCAATAAAATCAAATATTGAGTTTAAATCACCTGCTAGTTTTTCAGCTTTTTTATCATCTACTGATATTCTAGATAACTTTGAAATATGCTTTATTGTTTTAAGATCTATGCTCATATGATATTTAAATATGACGCAAACTATCACTTAAGTTTAAAATATACAATATGATGACCTTAGAAGAATTTAAAAAAAAACAGACTAATAAATGTAGATTACTGGGTCTAGATCTTGGTTCAAAAAGAATCGGGGTATCAATATCAGATGAAAAACAGTCTATAGCAACTCCATTTAAAACAATTTTAAAAACTAATACCAATGATTTAATTGATAAGCTTAAAGAAATAATTAATGAATATGATATTAAAGGTATTATTATTGGAAATCCAATTAACATGGATGGTTCCTTAGGAAGATCTGCTCAATCTGTAAACGATGTAAGTTCAAATATTAGTAATAAAATAGATATACCTATTTGTTTGTGGGATGAGAGATTATCTACAGTTGGAGCATTTAATATCTCCAGTCAATTAGATGTTAATGTCAGTAAAAGAGAAAAAAATATAGATCAAAGTGCTGCAGCTTTTATTCTACAGGGAGCGCTAGATTTTCTAAATAATTAATACTTGCCATCCGAGCATAATATAGTTATAGAGTTGGTTTTAATGGCAACTAAAACCAATAAAGCTATTAAAATCTCACAAAAACATTTGCTAGGTATACAGGATTTGTCAATTAATGATGTTCATCTAATATTAGATGAATCTCAAGGGTTCATTAAATTGAATCAAAGTAAAAATAAAAAATTAAATGTCTTAAGAGGTAAAACTCAAATTAATTTATTTTTTGAGCCCTCTACTAGAACTCAAAGCTCGTTTGAGTTAGCTGGAAAAAGACTTGGTGCAGACGTAATGTCTATGAATATAAATAATTCTGCCATTAAAAAAGGTGAAACTTTAATTGATACTGCGATGACATTGAATGCTATGCATCCAGATATTATTGTAATAAGGCATCAAGATTCAGGTGCGTGTAACCTGTTATCTCAAAAAGTAAATTGTGCCGTTCTCAATGCTGGCGATGGTAGACGAGAACACCCCACTCAAGCTTTGCTTGACGCATTAACAATAATTAATAGAAAAAAAAAAATCGAAGGATTAAAAATAGCTATATGTGGCGACATTCTACATTCAAGAGTCGCTCGATCAAATATTTACTTATTAAACATGCTTGGAGCAGAAGTGAATATAATTGCACCAACAAATTTAATGCCTAAAGAAATTGAAAAATTTGGTGTGAATACTTTTACAGATATGAAGAAAGGTTTAAAAGATTGTGACATTGTGATGATGCTTAGATTACAAAATGAAAGAATGACCAGCTCTTTCCTTTCATCAAACCGAGAATATTATGAATACTATGGTTTAACTCCAGATAAACTTGATTATGCAAAAAGTGATGCACTGATAATGCATCCAGGACCTATGAATAGAGGTATTGAGATAGACACAAAATTAGCGGACGATATTAATAAAAGTGTAATTAAAGAACAAGTTGAACTAGGCGTAGCTGTAAGGATGGCATGTTTGAAAATTTTTTGTGAATAAATAAATGAAGAAACAATATTTTATAAATGCAAATATAATAGATCCTCATAATTCTCTAAATGAGCTTGGTGGATTAATTGTTAGTGAAGATGGTAAAATTGAAGCAATAGGAAAAAAAGTAAATATAAATAATTTACCAACTAGAGAAAAGCCAATTGATTTAAATGGTAAATATATTTTCCCGGGAATAGTTGATATGAGAGTATTTGTTGGTGAGCCTGGGTACGAATATAAAGAAAATTTTAGAACTCTTAGTAATGCTGCTCTCTCAGGGGGGGTAACTTCAGTAGTTACTATGCCTAATACCGACCCCATTATTGACAATGTTTCAATCGTTGATTTTTTAAAAAGACGTGGAAGAGATAAATCTATGATTAATATTTTTCCATGCGCATCTTTAACTAAAAATATTGAAGGAACAAATATGACTGAATTTGGTTTGCTTCAAAAAAAAGGGATAATTGCATTTACTGATGGAATAAGAACAATTCAAAATACACAGTTAATGTCAAGAATTATGAATTCAGCTAAAGATCTAGGTAGCTTAATCATGCAGCATGCAGAAGATTTAGATCTATCAAAAAATGGAATGATAAATTCTGGGATAATTGCAACTAAACTTGGATTAGCAGGTATACCAGATGTGGCAGAAAGAATAATTATAGAAAGAGACTTAACACTTCTAGAAAATATTAAGTGTAGATATCATATTTCACAAATATCATCTGAAAAATCAGTAGAGGTAATTAAACAGCGTAAAGAAAAAATTAAATTTACTTGCGGTGTTTCAATTAATAATCTCTCTTTAAATGAAAATGATATAGGTGACTTTAGAACTTTTTTAAAATTATCACCTCCTTTAAGAACAGAGGAAGATAGGGTTTCACTGGTAAATGCTTTAAAAGATGAAATAATAGATGTTATAGTTTCTGATCATAAACCTGAAGATGAAGAGTCTAAAAGATTAACATTTGCTCAAGCAGCCACTGGTGCTTCTGGTATTGAAACGTTACTATCATTAAGTTTAGAACTTTATCATAATGGTTCTGTTAAATTGGAAACAATTATTAAAGCCCTAACATCAAATCCTGCAAAAATTTTAAAAATTAATAAAGGTAATCTTTCAATTGGCGCTGATGCTGATTTTAGTATTGTTGATATAAATAAACCCTGGATTGTAAAAAAAGAAAAATTAATCTCAAAGTCAAAAAATACTTCAATAGAGAATAAAAAATTACAAGGTAAAGTAACTAGCACATTTGTCAGAGGAAAAGAGTTATTTAGGTTGCAATAATGGAATTTTTTTTAGTAAGTTTTGTCTCTTATCTAATGGGGTCAATACCTTTTGGATTTATTCTTACAAAATTATTTTTAAAACAAGATATTAGAAATATTGGATCAGGAAATATAGGAGCAACCAATGCTCTAAGAACAGGTAATAAGTTTTTAGGGTATTCAACACTTATACTCGATATTGCAAAAGCTATAATACCAATACTTTACGTAAAAAATAATTATCCAGATTTAATATATCTTGCTTCTTTATCTGCATTTTTAGGACACGTATTTCCAATTTGGTTAAAATTTAAAGGTGGCAAAGGAGTAGCAACATATCTTGGAATTTTATTTTCAATCAATTTTATTTATGGATTTATTTTTGTAAGTAATTGGTTAATTATTTTTTTTCTGTCAAAATATTCCTCTTTGTCGTCACTAATAGCTTCGTTTTCAATACCAGTTTATTTATATATTAGTGGCAACACTAATGGATTGAGTTTCTTTTTAATAATGTTTGTTCTTATTTTTTATACTCACCGTGAAAATGTCAAACGATTGAAAAATCAAGAAGAAACTAAGACAAAAATTTATTAATTTGACTATCAGAGTCTTTTGAGTAGTTTGTTTGATTATGAATCTAGTCATTGTTGAAAGTCCTGCAAAAGCAAAAACAATTAATAAATATTTAGGTGATAAATATATAGTTTTGGCTAGTTATGGACACATCAGAGATCTTCCTTCAAAAAATGGGTCTGTTGATCCTGATCAGAATTTTAAGATGGAATGGGAAGTTGATAGTTTTTCAAAAAAATATTTAAAAGAAATAACTGATGCAGCAAAAAATTCATCTAAGATAATATTAGCAACTGACCCTGACAGAGAGGGTGAAGCAATTGCTTGGCATGTAAAAGAATATCTTGAGGAAAAAAAACTTTTAAAAGATAAAGAAATTGAAAGAGTAGTTTTTAATGAAATTACTAAAAAAGCTGTAATTCATGGTATAGAGAACCCAAGACAAATTGAACCATTACTTGTTGATGCCTATATGGCCAGAAGAGCTTTAGATTACTTGGTTGGATTTAATATTTCCCCAATACTATGGACAAAATTGCCTGGATCAAAATCAGCAGGACGAGTTCAATCAGTAGCTTTAAAACTAATTACGGAAAGAGAACATGAAATTGAGTCATTTATTCCAGAAGAGTTTTGGACATTAACTGTTAATTTTTTAGACACAGATAAAAATAGGATTACAGCAAGTATTGTTCAGATTGATGATCAAAAAATTGAAAAATTTTCTTTTAGAAATAAAAGTGAAATAGAAAATGCAATTTCCAAAATAAATGAAAAGAAATTTCATATCACTGATATTTCAAGCAAAATTGTAAATCGTAATCCATCTGGCCCATTTACCACTTCGACACTTCAACAAGTTGCTTCAGGAAGATTAGGATTTGGAACCTCAAGAACAATGCAAATTGCTCAAAAATTATACCAAGGTATTGATATAGAGGGAGAAACAATTGGTCTAATTACATATATGAGAACTGACGGTACAAATCTATCGGCTGATGCAATTTCTTCTTTTAGACAATATATCAAATCAGAGTTTGGGGGAGATTACCTACCTGATCAACCGTTGAATTATTCCGGTAAAAAAGCTAAAAATGCCCAAGAAGCTCACGAAGCAATAAGGCCGACAGATATAAATAGATCACCCTCTTCTGTTAAAAAATTTTTAAGTTCAGATCAATTAAAACTCTATGATTTAATATGGAGTCGAGCTTTATCTTCTCAAATGCAATCAGCTCAATTTGATAGAAATACAATTACAATATCTACTGAAGATAATAGAACAATATGTAAAGCTAGTGGTTCTGTTATGAAATTTGATGGTTTTTTAAAAATTTATAACACTCCAAACAAAGATGAAGAAGAATCAATATTACCTGAAGTTAAAAAAGGACCAATTAATATTGAGGCTCTTTTAGATGAACAACACTTTACCCAACCACCACCAAGATATTCTGAAGCAAGTTTAGTTAAAAAACTAGAAGAATTAGGAATTGGTCGACCTTCCACTTATGCAAGCATCATATCAACTATAGCAAATAGAGGCTATGCAGAAATTATTAATAAAAGATTTTTCCCGACAGATAGAGGAAAACTAATATCGGCATTTCTTGAAAAATTATTCTCTAAGTATGTAGACTATAACTTTACAGCATCCCTAGAAGATCAGCTTGATGACATTACCACAGGTAAAGAAAGTTGGATTAAGGTTTTAGAGCTATTTTGGAAAGATTTTAATAACAATGTTACAATTGTTAAAGAAAAAAGAACTAGAGAAGTTTTAGACTTATTAAATGATAGCTTAGGAGAACTTATTTTTGATAAAGATAAAAATGGCAATATAAGTAGAAGTTGTCTATTATGTGAAACAGGGACACTAAGTTTAAAAAATAGTTTTAGGGGTGGTGCATTTATTGGATGCTCAAACTACCCAGAATGTAAATTTACCAGACCTCTATCTAAAGCTAAAGCTGCAGCACAATCTCAGCTAGCTGAACCAAAATTTATTGGCAAACATGATAATGGAAATGATATTTATTTAAAAAATGGAAGATTTGGGCCTTATCTACAATATGAAACAATACTAGATGAAAAACTAATTGAGCCAAAAAAGAAAAAAACAAAAAAGAAAATTAAAAAAGAAAATGAAAATATTAAAAATATTTCTATTCCAAAAGGACTGACATTAGAAGATATAGACCTGGAAAAGGCTAAATTTCTATGCTCTCTTCCAAAAGATTTAGGTATAAATCCAGATAATAATAAAGAGATTATTTTAAATACTGGCAGATTTGGTCCTTATTTAAAATGTGATAGTAAATCAGCAAGAATAGAAAATGTAGAAGAAATGTTTTCATTAGGACTAAATAGAGCAATAACTCTTATTGCTGAAGCAAAACCAGGTAGGATGTCATCATCTATTATTAAAGATTTAGGAGAGCATCCTGAGGACAAAAAACCAGTAAGGATTATGAAGGGACAATATGGACCTTATATTAAGTACAAATCTCTTAATGCAACTATTCCTGAGGAAAAAGACCCTACAGAACTCACAATGGAAGAGGCATTAATATTAATTGAGAAAAGAAAAGAATACGATAAAATCAAGAAAAACAAAAAAACGCGAAAAAAAATAAAATGATTAAAATATTAGTATTATTAGTAAGTTTTTTTATGGCTATAAACTCTTTACAAGCAGAAGAGATGGATTGTAGTCAATTTGATAAATTAAGTGCAAAATATGTGGAGTGTTCAGCTTTACAACTTAAACAAAAATCTAATGATTTAAAGAATACTACTGTAAAAAAAATAGATGAAAGTAAAAAAAAATTTGAAGGTTCTAAATTAAAAGAAAGTCTTATAAAATTTAAAAATAGTAAAACACTAACAGTATTTATGGAAAAAAATTAAATGAGTGAAATAGATGATAAATTAAAAGAACTAAATATTATATTGCCAAATGCTAACAATCCTGTTGGATCCTATTTGGCCACAAAAACAACTGGTAAATTACTATATATCTCAGGTCAAATATCAATTGGTGAAAATGGAGAATTAATAAAAGGAAAACTAGGTAAAGATTTAAATACAGATGAAGGATATTTGGCTGCTAAGAGGTGTGCATTAAGTATCATTGCCCAAGCCAAAAAGGCATGTGATGGTGATCTTACATTAATAAAATCATGCGTAAAGCTTACAGGGTTTGTAAACTCAACACCTGAATTTATAGAACAACCAAAAGTTATTAATGGTGCCTCTGATTTAATTGTTTCAGTATTTGGTGATATTGGCAAACATACTAGAGCAGCTGTGAGCACTAATAGTCTTCCTTTAGGTGTTGCAGTTGAAGTTGATGCGGTATTTGAAATAATTTAATATTTATTTACCAATACTAAAATAGCTTATTCTATCATTTTTCATCTTTATAGATGAGTATATATTTCGCATATCAAATATTTTAGTTTTCTTTTTGTTAATAAGTTTATTAAAGTTAATAGATTTAAAATCATTCCACTCTGTGTGTATAATTATTAAATCAACATTATCAATCGATCTCTCTATAGTTTTTTCATAAGAAACATTTTTAAACTTTTTAAATATTTCCTTATAACCAGTTGGGTCGTAATATTTGATGCTAGCTCCTTTTTTTACTAATTCAGGTATCATTGTTAAACATGACGAATCTCTCATGTCATCAGTATTTGCTTTAAAGGTAACACCTAAAAATGTAATTTTTTTATTTTTGATTTTATTTTTTAATATAAGATTGACACGGTTAATTAAAAACTTATTTCTATTTTCATTTGATTTAATTACACTTTTGATAACAGATAAATTGGTTTTATACTTATTAGCTGTAGCAACTATTGCTTTTGTATCTTTTGGAAAACATGATCCACCATACGCTGGGCCAGCTCTTAAAAAACGACTGCCAATTCTTTTATCTAAACCCATAGCTATAGCTACATCTTCAACATTCACATTAATTTTTTCACATAAGTTGGCTATTTCATTAATAAAAGTAATTTTTGTAGCCAAAAATGCATTTGATGCATATTTTATTAATTCAGCTGATCTTCTTGCTGTTTGAATGTATTGAGCACCTTTCGAAATCAAAGGTGAGTATAATTCCTTAAGAACTTTATTGGTTCTTTTATCATCAGTACCAATTACAATTCGATCTGGGTAGGTAAAATCTCTTATAGCCTCTCCTTCTCTTAGAAATTCTGGATTTGATGCTACACAAAAAAGATTTTTATTAACCTTTTTTGAAATTAAATTTTCAATTATATCACCAGTAGTGACTGGAACTGTAGATTTAGTAATTATAATTTTAAATTTATTAATTGATAATGAGATTTCTTTTGCAACATTATAAACATAACTTAAATCTGCTGAAGAAACATTTTTTCTAGTTGGTGTGCCCACACAAATAAAAATAATGTCTGATTTTTTTACTGATTCTTTGAGATTTGATGAAAATATTAGTCTATTTTGTTTTGTATTTCTAATTACTAATTCCTCTAAACCTGGTTCATAAATTGGTATTATACCTTTTTTTAAATTATCAATTTTTTTTGTATCATTATCGACACAGATAACATCATTTCCTAAATCAGAAAAACAAGCTCCACTAACTAAACCAACGTATCCAGAACCAATCATGCATAGTTTCATAATTTGCTTATCTCTTTTGAAGAATTGATATATCCGTTCATTGTTCCACAGTCCAAATATTTACCTGTAAAAGAATAGGCTATAAACTTTTCTTTATTTTCTATTAATTTTTGAATTGCATCAGTTATATGAATTTCACCACCCCTACCAGCTTTTTGATTTCTTAAAATACTGAAAATTTTTTTTGGTAAAATATATCTACCAATAACAGCTTTGTTTGAAGGTGCCTCTTTTATTGATGGTTTTTCAATAACATTATTTATGTAGTGAGTGCTAGTATTGATTTTTTTTGATAAGGAAAAAATACCCCATCTTGTAACATCTTTCTTTTTAACATTCATTGAAGCCATGACAGAGCTATTAAATTTTGAATGAATTTTAATCATTTCTTTTGAACAATTTTTTTTTATAATCAAATCATCTGGCAGTATCAATAAAAAATGTTTATCTTTTATTAGTCTTGAAGTTTTTAAAACAGCATCGCCCGTTCCAAGAGGAATATTTTGGTATATAAATTTTATTTTTTTTCTATATTTTAATATTTTTTTATATTCATTAATTATTCTTTTATCTTTTTTTTGTTTAATAATTTTTAAATAAAAGTTATCATTATAGAAATATTTTTTAATCAATTCTTTTTTTTTAGAAATTATAAAAATAATTTCTTTTACATCAGCCTCAATACACTCATCTAAAATATATTCAATTCCAGGCTTGCCATTTATGGGTAGAAGCTCTTTTGGAAATACGCTAGTTAAAGGTAATAGTCTTGTACCAAGTCCAGCTAAAGGAATAATTGCTTGTTTAATCATTTAAATCTTTTACTTATAAAATATTATAAAACAAATGAAAATTTTACATAATAATAAAGAGTTAAATAAGGCACTTACAGGACAAACTAATATAAATTTTGTACCTACTATGGGTGGTCTTCACCAGGGTCATATTTCTCTTATTAATAAATCACAAAATAAATCTGGTATTACTGTTGTAAGTATTTTTATCAATCCAAAACAATTTAATGATAAAAAAGATTTTAAAAAATATCCAAGAAATATTCAAAAAGATTTAAAAATATTAAAAAAATTAAGAGTAAATTATCTATATCTACCTAAATATAGTGATGTTTACTATCCTAAACAAAACCAAATTATTAAACTTAACAAAAATGAAAAAATTTTGTGTGCGAAATTTCGCAAGGGCCATTTTGAAGGTGTTCTTGATGTTATGGATAGATTAACAGAAATAATTAAACCAAAAAAAATTTTTATGGGTGAAAAAGATTTTCAGCAGTTTTATTTAGTAAAAAAATTTATTGAAAAAAAATTTCATACTAAGGTAATCGACTGTAAAACTATAAGAGAAAAAAATTATTTAGCCATGTCAACACGAAATCAGTTATTATCTAAAAATCAGTTTGATAATGCTGGCAAAATAGCACTAAATTTAAAAAAATTTAAAAATACATTAAAAAATAAGGTTAATTTACAAAAACTAATATTAGATAAATGTAAAATTTTAAAAAAAAAATTTAAAATTAAAATTGAATATTTAGAGTTAAGAAACATATTTAATCTAAGACTAAGCAAATCAATAAAAAACTCTAAATTATTTATAGCTTATAAAATAGGAACTGTGAGATTAATTGATAATTTTTAACACTAGAAAAAGTAAGCACCCACACCTAAAAATGATACGAACCCTATTACATCAGTAATAGTGGTTACAAATACACTGGATGCAATGGCAGGATCTATATTCATCTTTTTTAAAGTTACTGGAACTAATATTCCAAAAAGCCCTGCAACAATCATGGTAACTACCATCGAAATTGAAATAATTAATGAAAGCTGAATATCATTAAACCACAATTGAACAACTAAAGAGCTTATTACCGCAAATATAATTCCATTTAAAACTCCAATATTGAATTCTTTTAAAATATTTTGGTTAAAATTATTTTTTGTCAGATCATTTGTGGCTAATGTTCTTACAGTAACTGCTAATGTTTGCATTCCTGCATTACCACCCATTGAAGCAACAATAGGCATTAAAAATGCTAAAACTACCATTTGCTCAATTGTTGCTCCAAATAAACTTATGCACCACGTCGCTAAAAATGCTGTAAATAAATTTAACAATAACCAGTTAAACCTTCTTTTAGTTTTTGTCATAACTCCGTCGGTAATATTTTCATCACCTACCCCAGCTAATCTTAAAGCATCTTCTTCAGCTTCTTCTTTTAAAACTGTTAAAACATCATCATATGTTATCATTCCAACTAACTTATTATTCTTATCAACTACACAAGCTGAATTTAGGCTGTAGTTTTCAAATAAATGACCAACTTCCTCTCTATCCATTTCTACTGGTATCAACAAAGGAGAACTTGACATAATCGATAACATTTTAGATTCTCTTGCTGTTCTTAATACTTTTGATGATGGCACTGTACCTATAGGTTTAAAATCTTCATCAACAATAAAAATCTCTAAAAATTCTTCTGGTAAATCTTTATTTTCTCTTAAATAATCGATTGTTTGTCCCACAGACCAGTTGCTCGGAATAGCGGTAAACTCTCTCTGCATTATACGAGCAGCACTATCCTCTGGGTAACTCAGTCCTTCTAGTAGTGCAAAACGATCTTTGGGAGGTAATGAGCTTAAAATTAAATTTTTATCCTTTTCATCAACATTTTCCAAAATTTTAATCGCATCATCTGACTCTAAGTTTTTTAATATTCTAGTAATAGCTTCTGAAGATAGATATTTGATGATTTCTGATTGTACCGATTCATTTAGTTCAATAAAAACTTCTGGATCTATTTTAAAACCATTAAGTTTAATTAAGTTTTCTCTATCGTTAAAACTTAGGTGCTCTATTATGTCCGCTGCATCTGCTGGATGCATTTCTTTAAATGAGTTAGAAATAAATAAAGCATCATTATTTTCAATTTTATCAGTTACAACTTTTATATATTCTTTATTAAATTCAAAATTGACTTTTTTATCTTTGATTTTCTTTATTAAAGTCATAAATTTACCTATTATTTGTTCGCAACTATTAATACATAATTTAAAGATTACAATTTTTAAATGAATATAGAGATTAAAAAGTCAAAAAACCCAGTAAATTATCAAGACGCTATAAAGGATCTTGAACATAGATTAAGCTTAGTTTTTCAAAATAAAGAGAAAGAACTTATATGGACCTTAGAGCATAATGAAATTTATACTGGTGGCACATCCTATGCAGAAAATGAAATTTTAAATAATTCAATCAACTTTGTTAAAACAAATAGAGGTGGTAAAATTACCTATCATGGCCCCGGTCAACTTATTTGTTATTTTGTTATTGATCTGAGAAATAGAAAAAAAGATATTAGAAATTTTGTTTGTATTATTGAAAAAACAATAATCCAAACTTTAGAACAGTTTAATATTAAATCTTTTGCAGATCGAAAAAACATAGGAATTTGGTTTGACAATAAAAAAGAGACTCAAAAAGTTGCAGCAATAGGTATACGTGTAAGCAAATGGATAGCTTATCATGGTTTTTCAATCAATATTGATAATGATTTAAATAAATATAAAAATATTATTTCCTGTGGAATTAGAGATAAAGGAGTTACCAATCTTAAATCAATAATCAATCAAGATTATAATAATTTAGAACAA